>SXHT01000228.1 GCA_005773095.1 Planctomycetaceae bacterium | reverse complement strand
CATCAACGTGGACATGATTGTCCAAAATGTCAGCCACGGCAGCGCTTCCCCAACCACAGACCTTTCGTTCACACTCGACAAAGCCGAATTGCTCAAAGCCCAAAAAGTGATCGAAGGCCTGAAAGCGGAAGCGGGTTTCAGCTCCTTTGTCTCCAACGAGAAGATTGGTAAACTATCCATCGTCGGGGTCGGGATGACGCCGCCGAATGTGCTCGGCACGCCGAACCCCGAGTCGTCGGTCATGATCAGCAGGATGTTCGGCGCCTGCTTGGGCGGCACGACGCGCGGCGCCCACCAGGCTTTTGAGCTGAGGGCATCGTCCTTGATCACGCCGCCGAATTTCGGATCGGGCGCGGGGAGTTGCTTGCCGGAAATCGTGGTCGTGGCGGCGGGTGAGCCGAGCGGCGCGGCAGAGTGCGCGGCAGATGCTTGGGGAGTAGTCTCAGCCGCACCTGCCGGCCCGTTCCAATGCAGGGCCCTCGAAGCGGTCAGATATCCCAGCAATGCACCGATCCATAACACCACCACGAACTGCAGCTTTGGATTCTTCAACATGCGAATTTCCTCAAGATTTAGGTAAGTGATCTCAATCAGCCCCCTAGTGTTGTATCGTGCGGGCGTAACGGCGGTCCAAGGGAAGATAGACGGGGGGCACGTTTTCCCGGGAAACACGTTCGACAACCACCCAAGCGGACGACACACCTCTCTCGAACTCGCCGGGACAATGAGCCAGTCCCCGGCCCGTGACGGTTACGTGCGGGCTTAAGCACACGCTACCAATGCTCACGCTTCTTCCAGCCACGCCCAAGCCTGGTCGATATCTGTGGCGTCAAAGTATTGGATCTTGGCCATCGTGAACGGCTTGCACACTTGGGTCATGTATTTTTCCCACGGCTTTTCTCCCACCAGCGCAATCCGCTCGATCTTGGTGCAGTGCGTGGTGGAGAACTTGATGTCGTCCCACAGCGCGTGCGCGTCCCAGCCGTGGAAGTCGTGGAACTGAGCCAGCAAGCGCACCTTGCCCTGCCTGGCCGCGGCCGCGTCGATCGCCGGCACGAAGTGCTTGTAGTCTTCGTCGTGCAACTTGCCCGAGAGTTTGAAGCCGAGCAACTTGTCTGAGCTCTTCGAAAGCGTTTCGATCATCGCGAACTCCTTGATGGACGGGAAAAGTTCACTCCAGCACTTTTTTCCAGCGCTGCGCCACTCCACGATAAGCGGCCCGGTAGGTCGCTTCCAGGCGAACCTTGACGTAGATTTCCGGCTGTCGAAAAAGCGGCATCTCGATCAACTCGCGGCCGACGGCAGTAGGCTCGATATAGGCAACCTTGCTCGGCCCCACAGAATAGGCGGCCAGCGTGAGCGGTTCGCCGGAGGGCAGCTCAAATTTGCATTCAGTGATTTCTCGCCAGATGGCCGCGTGAATTCCCTGCGGATCGCGCGGCGACGGCGGGAACAAGTCCACAACCAGCAAGTGCCAGCCTCGATAAATGGACTCGGCCGCTTTCTCGACAAACGAGCGCAGGGCATGGCGGCTGCTCTTGTTGCCCGGTGAAACAATTTCCAACAACGCGACGATCCGATCGCCGCTGCTATGTCGAATGACGATCGTGCGGCGCTTCAGCGTGTAATCGTCCATCTCCGCGGAAGCGGTCAGACGGGCGCGCGGCGGAGCGGTCGCGACCGCCAGTCCTCCGAAGCCTGCTGAACCCCCCTCGACCATTTCACTTTCCGGGAAGTCGTTCGTCTGGAGCGTGAGGACATCCGGACCAAGCGGCCCGGCGATCTGCTCGGCCTGCGCGTAATAGTCCGGTGGAAGCAAACCCGCGTTCAAGCTCTCTTGGATCTCCGAAACCCAACTCACATGAAAGGCGTGAAACGTTCCCAGCCCGACGCGCGTCCAGTCGTGGATTGGCATGGCAACACCTCAAGCACAATTATACAGGGCCGGCGCAAAGCCACCACGGCCTTCTGAATCGAATCTTGTTACGGGTCGAACGATCCGAGTAGTGTAGCGCGCGGCATCGTTACCGTCTACTCGCTGACCTTAGCCAAAATATGAGAATTCCGCGAGGAGAAGCAACGAGAGTTAGGCGTCCGGCGCGAGCAGGTCCAGGCCAAAATTAAGCATCCATTCTTCGCTCTCTGAGCTGTCGCGGAAATTGAAAGACGGATTTGCGAACCAGCGGACCTTTTGGCCCCAAAGATCGGAGATGTAATCCAACGAGCAACCCAGCGGAAGCTGCGTCCAGGCTCCTTTCCGGAAGTCGTAGCGCAATTTCATCTCGCCAGCGCTCAGCGACCAGCGATCGTTAAACTTATAGGCCAGGATTGGCTCAAAATAGGTTTCCGCCAGGTCATTGCCGAAGAAACTTTCCGTGATGAAGCCAACCGTCCAATGCCGCGACTTGCAGGCGGCGGCCGCGGCGGGGCCGACGGCGAACTCGTCCTGGCTCGTTGAATTGGGTTGCAGTTGCACGCCCGGTCCAACGCCCCAGCGTCCCCACGCCTCTTCAATCACCACCAGGTCGAACAGTCGGACTTCGCTCAGGCCGCTGCCGCTCGGAATCTCGATGTCATAGTCGATTTCGGCCCGAAAAAGGTTCACCTGATCCCAAGCCAAAAACGGAATGGTCGGCCGGACTTGGAATTCCTGCTGATCCGCGCCAGAATCGCCCGTTGGCACGATCCAGCGGTCGCGAAAGTGATACTGCATGAGCCAGGCCGTGGGGTCGGTGGCCCGGTCGATCAGCCGTTCGCGGCGGTTGCGTTCCCGCCGTTCTTGTCCCGGCGTGAAAGCGGTAGATGCCGTGGGCGCGACACTGTCGGCAACGTGTTCAACTTCCGGCAGTCGCTCGACCGGCGCGAACGCTTCACTGCTCCATGCCAGCCGCGCGGTCTGCGATCCAACAGCGGCCACCAAAACGACCATCACCAGACGCCAATGCATTGACGAAATCCCGAAGGAGTCGGAAGGCGGTGGCGCTGAGGTTCCGCCTTTAGGCGGCTTTGGAACACCGCCTAAAGGCGGAACTCCAGCGCTGTGAAACCGACTGCCGACCCCATGGCGCCGACAATCCTGCACGGCTTCCATTTCCAATTCGCCCCGCTCCCGGGCCATCAGTTGTGGGGCGTCGTTGTTGGCATTCCGGAGAATGCTCCAAACCGCCACGTGATGCCGGCGCCCAGAAAGTAACTGCTCACGCTGACGTTAGTCTGATCCAGTTCTTGTGAAGCGTGGAACATGCAGCCGGCGAACATGTCGAAATTAACGCCCGGCAGCAGATCCACCACGCCAATGCCGCCCGAAAGCCGGTGCTGGTTGATGACGGCAAGCTGCGCTTGCAGGTAGTTGGCGCCCGGAACGAGATCGGGGAGGGGGATGCCGCCGACCGAAACGTTTGTGATCGGCTCGAGGGGATTTTCGGCATACGCATAACCAAGCCGGTATCGGCACTGGCCGCTGCTGTACTGCGCACCCGTCTGGATCACCCATTGGTTGTGGTACACGCTGCGATAGAGCGAAGCGTTGTCCCACTCCTTGAAAATCACGTCCACCGCCAGCAGCAGATTGCCCCCCATCAAGGAACGGTTCGCAATGCCAACGCCGAGATTATCGGGCAAGCCCATCGGCACGTCGAAAGCCGCGGATAATGTATTGGCTGGGCCCGCCAATCGAATCGCGTCGCGAAACACGAACTGTTCCGCCGTCTGGTAGTAGAAGCCCAAGGTCGTGTCCGACGTGACTTCGAAGTTAAACCCGACAGAGCCGCGAACGCCATAAGCCACCGCCATGGCGCCAACGCCCGCATAGGGTGCATCGTAAAAGCCTTCGCCGAGGGCGGCCGTGGCGCCGAGCGAGAGGCGATCGGTGAGCTGCACGGCCATGCCGCCGATGAAGTGCAGCACGAGCAGCTCCGACGACGTGCCGTTACTCTCATCCACCGCGCGAAAATCCACGCCGCCTCCCGCCGTCGAGACCAGCCCGACACCGATCGTGACGGGCTTCCCCCAATCGTTGAAGTTTTGCGTAAGGCCAATGTTGCCTGCGGCAATGCCCGGTGTGGCGGACGTCGCCTCGTACGGAGTCACATTGGCGATGGGCAGCGCGGCTTCTTGCCGGAATTTGATCGTGGGATCGGCCCAAGCACCGCTGAAGCAAAACTGCGTCCCCTCGAACTGCGACATGGCGGCCGGATTGCCATTCAGGGCCGAGAGCACGTCTTGCGGCCGGGCAATGCTCGTGCCCCCCCTACCCCCCGACGCTGGCATGAGCGTGTTGTGGAGTTCGACGCCGTACGACTGGGCCTGTGCTTTTTGGTCGCAGAACCACACCGCTGCGGCAATAATCAGCAGCGGAAGCCAAGACCATCTGCCGAGCCGCCCTTGCGCTGCCATAACACAATCCCTTGTGTCCAAGAAGAAGTCGCAGGCACTATCCATGTGCCGAAATGGCACTGCGACAACTTGCGCCATTGCGACGGCGACGGCGGCACGAGCCAGCGGTTGCCCCGTCTGCCTCCCACCCCCTGCAATCGCCTGACTCGTTGCGCGGAGTCCCCCGTCGCTAGGATCGGCTGACGAGTCGGATTTCTCCGCATCCTGGGTTTGACCTGGAATCGCCGGCATAGGCGGGACAGGTTGCCCGACGGTCAAACCAACCCCAATCCCCGATCGATTCAAGACCGGGTGCACGTGTATGACTGGCGCGCGACGATTTTGCGTCGGTTGGGGTTCGACCGCCTGCGCCTGACGTGCCGGTCCCCGGGGACGCGACTTTCGCCTCACCAACGTGCACGGAAATCTCGTCCCCAAGCGGCGGGCCTGAACCGCATCATCCGCCGATCCGGGGGATTATCCGTTTGAACACGCGACTGCCGTTTTTGGTTCGTTAGAACCGCCACTCCACGCGGCTGGTCAGGCCATCGAAGGTGATGGTGTCGCCGACGTTGCTGAAGTTGTTGGTTTGCACCGCCCGAACGTGGTCGGCCACGGTGATTGCGTTGAACCACCATTGAAGCTGGTAGCCGACGGAAATGCGCAGGCAGCCGGAGCAGTTCATCCAGGCAATGCCCAGTTCGCTTTCCAGCTGCGGCACCATGCGGTTATCGTCCCAGTCGCTAAACGCCTGCCGCGTGGAAGTTGTGAGGTTGTCCTGCTGATAGATGCTGTCAAACTCGCCGACGAAAAACGTCAGAAACGAGTTGCCGTAAATGGAGAGGCCGCCGTCGCCAAGTCGACCTCGGCCGTCGATGCCAATCCGCGGGCCGACGCCTTCAAAGTCCACCAGGCTCGTTGTGTTCAGATCGCCAGTGGGCGGTGCAAATACCCCGCGCTGCCCGAATTCTTGCTTGAGCATTCCGTACCGAACGCCCGCGTGGTAGTTGATGGCGTGACGATCGCTGGACCCAATCAAGCGGCTGAAATTCAGATCCAGCATGTTGAAGTCGATGTCGTACCGGGCGTTCACCAGTGAACTCGTCGAGCCAGCGTTGATGGTTCCGGGATGCAGCACCAAGGAGTTGACCGTTCCGCCAACACCCGGCGGCGCGGCTATTGCGTCGGCCGCGCGACTTTCGAAGTGCGTGTAACTGACCCAGACGCTGGAAGTATCGCTGAGCGCCTCGTTCACGCCGACGGCAAAAGCCGGTTCGTACTCGGGAGCGACCGTGCCCACTTCGCCGTCGGGAACCGTTCCCGCGCCACCGGCGCCGTTTTGCTGGATGGCGTGCGCCATGTCGACGTCGCCCGCATGCAAGTACAGAAAGCCGGCCCAAGCACCGGTTCGGTGCATCCCGATCGGGTCGCAGCCGGGTCTGCAATCGCAGGGACAGCAGTCGCACGTTTTGCAGGCACAAGCGTCGCTGTGCGAACTGCGTTCCTTTTCAAGCCGCCGCTGATGGCCTGTTCGCATGGCTTCGGGCGGCTTGAGCCCCTCCGGCTGCGTGAGAGTTGTCGGAATTCTGGACGCACTTTTTTCGAGTGCAGCAGCGGACGGCGCGTCGGTAACCACGACGCTGGGAACGGACGGCGAAGCAGGTTTCCGCGCCAGATCAGACTCCCACGGCAAGTCGTGGTTTGCCTGTCGGTGTGGCCCGTCGGGAACCGTCTTCTCGGGGCCCAGGCCAGTTCTTGCATTCTCCGCATGAATGGTGACGATCATCGGCGCCGCTGCCTCGGTCGCGACCTGTGCCAACAAAGGGGTCGCGACGAAGGTGGCCGACAGCATGAACATCCAACTCGACTTGGGCATACGATGTTCCTTGAAATTCGGTTAAAAATAGGGATTGTTGGCACAAACCGAAGAGCCGTTAGAACTGGTATCGGAGGCATAATCGTTAGAGTCCATCCTTGGCGAAACAACCGGAAAGGTCGCCGTAGAATGCCCAGAATATGCTCGGGCCTTCCCGGGGGCCGACGGCCAGCCCCGGGCGGCAAATAGGGGATAAGTCCGGATGCTGTCGGTGGGACGGTCACGTCCGAGGATCGATCGCCCGGTTGCGCGCGGGTGAGACTTCGCCGAGCGGCTCTACTCCTTTTGGGAAACTTCCGGACGAAGGGGAGGGCTTACAGAAATGGCAGAGATTCAGGACCTATTGGGATTCCCTCTTGGACGATTTCTCATTCGATGCGCATTCCGTTTTCTCTGTCCGGAGAAGCGACCAACTG
>SXHT01000227.1 GCA_005773095.1 Planctomycetaceae bacterium | reverse complement strand
GATGCGCCGGCGCTGCGAACTGCCGACGTCGGGATTAGTGTCGATACGGCCGTCGATATCGCCAAAGAGTCGGCCGACATGATCTTGCTTGAAAAGTCCCTCTTGGTCCTCGAAGCGGGAGTCGTTGAAGGGCGCAAGGTATTCGCCAACATCCTTAAATATGTGCGGATGGGTGCGAGCAGCAACTTCGGGAATATGTTCAGCGTCCTGGGGGCGAGCGCCTTCGTCCCCTTTTTGCCCATGGCCCCGATTCAAATCCTCGCGAACAACCTGCTTTATGATGTAAGCCAAACCGCGATTCCAACCGACGAAGTAGACCTTGAGCAGGTCGAAAAACCTCGCCCCTGGGACATGAAGCAGCTCACTCGCTTCATCGTGTTTATCGGCCCCTGCTCATCGATCTTCGACTACACCACGTATTTCATGATGCTGTACATTTTCGACTGCTGGAACACCAGCACGCCGGAGGCGGCGGCTCACAGCGAGAGCCTATTTCAGACGGGTTGGTTCGTGGAGAGCCTGCTTACCCAGACGCTCATCATCCACATTATTCGCACGAACAAGATTCCATTCCTCCAAAGTCGTCCCTCGTGGCCGCTGCTGGTCATGTCATCAGCCATCATGGCGGTCGGCATCGCCTTGCCGTTTTCGCCACTGGGCCAGTATCTCGGCTTCACGGTGCTGCCAGCGCTGTACTGGCCGCTCTTGGCGCTCTCGCTCTTGTGCTATGCTATCCTGACCCAGGTGGTCAAAATGTGGCTGGTGAAGTGGAAGTGGATTTGATTGGCCGCGACCGTCGCGGCCGTGCTGACGAAGCGATTCGATCGATAACTTGACGAAACAACCGATTCACCGCGGAAAGGCACAAGCAATGGCGACTAGAGCAGGAGTTTGGATTGACCATAAGCAGGCCATTGTGGTCCTGGTCACCAAGGCAGACGAAGAAATCAAGAAGATCGCATTTGATATTGGACAATCTGTTCGATCCGCAGGCGGCTCACGCACGAAAAACAAGTACACGCCCAACGATTTCATTGCGGAAGACAGGCAAGAGCGGAAGGTCGAAAACGACCGCAAAGACTACTATGACGATGTCGTTGCTGCGATGCGTGAAGCCACGTCCATTCTGATCCTTGGTCCTGGTGAAGCCAAGGGCGAGTTCAGTAAGCGCATCAAGAGCAAGAAGCTGCGTGGCGTCACCGTGGAACTGGAAACGGCCGACAAGATGACGGATCGACAACTGGCGGCCAAAGTTCGCGAGCATTTCGCCTCAGTTCCTACCAGCAATTCAGTTGCCCCGAAAAGGACGGCGAAGAAGAAGGTGGTCAGCGCTAACTTGGGAAAACGCGCAATGAGAGCCAAGAAGTAGATCAAATGGTCGGCGAACATTGGCGGATTTTGGAAGGAAAATCAGAACGGGCTTCACACGGTCGCTCCGAACAATGCACCAACCCCCGCCGTTAGCGCCATCGCCAGCGCACCCCAAAATGTGACCCGCAGTGCTGCCTTTAGAATGGGCGCGCCACCCGCGTGGGCCCCGAATCCTCCCAGGACGGCGAGGAACAAAATTGAGGTCGCGATCACGACGGGAATCAGTGCTGCCCTGGGAGTGACCAGTACGGTCGCTAAGGGCATCGCCGCACCGACAGCGAAGGTTCCGGCAGAGGCGAATGCCGCCTGAACGGGCCGGGCAGTCGTCATATGCGAGATGCCAAGTTCGTCGCGCGCATGAGCGGCTAACGCATCAAAAGCCATTAACTGCTCGGCAACTTGTTTGGCGAGCACCGCGTCGAGACCTCGCTTGACATAAATTGCGGCCAATTCCTCGTGCTCGAACTTATCGTCCCTGGCGAGTTCTTTACGTTCCCGTTCGAGATCGGCCCGTTCCGTGTCCGCCTGTGAGCTGACGGACACGTATTCGCCGGCCGCCATCGACATTGCCCCCGCCACCAAGCCAGCAACTCCCGCAACCAGGATATCGCTTCCGGCCGCATTCGCCGCTGCCACGCCGACCACGAGACTGGCTGTCGAAACGATGCCGTCGTTCGCACCCAAGACCGCCGCCCGAAGCCAGCCGATACGATCCGTTCGGTGCAATTCCAAATGCATCCCCCTCACGTTCGTGGCCTCCAGAATTTCGGTGATATCCCGCCGAGCATTTGCGATCATTAGGCAATCTCGTGGTCAGCGAGTTTCATGGGACAACTCGAACCCGCGTCCGGTAGGTTAACAGCATAGGGCCGCAGTTGCCATTCCCGCCAATGTCGTCTGTGCCTTTGGCCCGGCCAGCGACGTTCTTTTTCGGAGCGATCACGATGTCTATCTGCGCCGATCCTGCGCGCCTGTCGCCCGACGAACGCCTCCGCGAGGCGGCGGCCATCCTGGCGGTCGGCGTTCTGCGGCTGCGCCAGCGGGCCGCCCTGCCCGCCGAACAAGTTCCAGAAATACCGGCCGAATCCTCGCCCGATGGCCTTGAGGTTCCTTCGGAAACCGTGCTCAGTGTGCGTGTTGGTTAACGATCTCTCGATCTCGTAACAGGAGCCACACGCATGAACCTGAACGTCGGAAAAGAACTGGCCGCGCTGCGCCGCATGACCGTCGGCGAATTGCGGGCGCGGTACGCCGAGGTCTTCGGCGAAATCACGAACGGCCGCCACAAGGATTGGCTGGTCAAACGAATCATCTGGCGCTTGCAGTCGCTGGCGGACGGCGATCTGTCGGAACGCGCCCGCCGGCGGGCCGCCGATCTGGCCAACGACGCCGACCTACGGCGCAAGGCCCCCCAATCGCCCGCCCACACGCCCCAGGCCGCCACCCGCACCAAGACGACCAAGTTGCGGACGAGCGGCGAATCGCGGGTTCCGCTCCCTGGCAGCACCATCCGCCGCGTCTACAAAGGCGAGGCGCTCGAGGTGAACGTGCTGCCCGTCGGCTTCGAGTACGAAGGCGAGACGTACAAGTCGCTCAGCGCCGTGGCCAAGAAGATCACCGGTTCACATTGCAACGGCTACCTCTTCTTCCGCCTTACGAAGAACGGAGGTGACCGATGACCTCGAAGAACGGAAAATTTGCGACCAAGATCGTCCATAGGTTCCGCTGCGCCATCTCGTGCTGTGAAAATATTCAGCCGAGGGTTTGAGGTGGCTATGCTTGGAGTTAGCGCGTTGAAATTCGGTCGAGCGGACAGGCCATTGGTGGGGTCACGGCGTCGACCGCGGCGCACCAGAGGCCATTTCGTGATGGCGCGACGGCATGTTGTCGCCCAGGGCGCAGCAGTGAGCGCTGTCGGCGTCGCACTTTGGGAAACTTGGGTCCCTCAGGCGGCGCGGCGATGGTAGTAGTTCAACAGTCCGCCGAGACGTTCCCGGCAAACGATTTCGCCGTGGGGAGTGCCGACCTGCGGCTCCGGCTCGATGATGCGACTATCCAAGCCTTGATGGTTGCGCTCGGCGTGATAATGGGCGAGGTAGTTTTTCAGCGCGTGCCGCAACATTCTTTCGCCGAAGAGGACCAGACGATTCAAACACTCGTCTTTGATGGACCGCACAAATCTCTCGGCGTGGGCATTGAGATTGGGGCTTCGCGGCGGCAGTCGCACCGGCTCGATGCCCTCTTGCTCCAGCACGGAGCGGAACTCAGCGCAGAATTTGGTGTCGCGGTCCATCAGCAAGTAGCGTTTGCCGCGCAAGAAGCCATCGTCGCAGGCCGTCAGGTTGCAGGCCATCTGCCGCATCCAGGCTTCATGGGGATTGGTCGTCACGCCGGCGATCTGCACTCGGCGGGTGGCCAGTTCCATGATGAACAAGACGTAGTAGGTGACCAGGCCGCTTTTGGTCCAAACCTCGGTGGTGAAGAAGTCCGTGGCGGCCAGGCAGTCCCAGTGCGACTTGATGAATTGCCGCCAGGTTGTTTTCTTGGTGCGGTTGGGTGCGGGGTCGATGGCGTGCTTGACCAGAATGTTGGAGACGGTCGTGTCGCACACTTGATGGCCGAGATTGGCCAAGGCGTCGCGGATGCGATCGCAGCCCCAACTGGGGTTCTCGCGCGCCAGGCGAACGACCAGTTCGGCGACGGCTTGGGCGGTCTTGGGCCGACCGACGGCGCGACGTCGGTTGCTGAAGTCCCACTTCTGGGCGACCAGCATTCGATGCCAGCGGAGAATCGTGTCCGGCGAGAAGATCGCGCCGATCTCGCTCAGCCCCTTGCGGCCCAGGGCCTTGCCAGCCACGGCCAACCGCCGCCGCTGGTCGTCGGTCAGCAAGAGCCGCTTGGGACCGTGCATTTCCCGCAGGACTTTGTTCTCGGCTTGAACGTATTCGATCTTGTTCGTCAACGCGCGGTTGATCCAGCCGGCCAGCAGCACCAGCAGGAAGTAGCTTGGGTTCAGTATAAACGACATCGCGGCCCTTTGAGGAAGTTGAAAACGAGTGATTATCCGATCACGCTCTTCCATCGTAAGCTGACTGGGCATCGCTGGGACTCCGTTCCCAAGGGGAAAGTTTGCAACTCACTCCCATTGGAAACTCCCAGCGATGTTTTCTCCTGTCCCATCTTTCGAGGCTTAATTTTGCAAGCCTCGATTGCACTTGAGTTTTGAGATCGCCGGCCCTCGTCATGGTCGCGGTGGGCTTTGTGGGAACCATGCATCTGCAAGGAGTGGCGAGAGACGACAACCATGACAGCCGCTGGTTTCCTCAAGATTCTTGTCCCGATTTCCAACAGCGCCGCAAACCAGTAGCGGGCAGCAATTTCGAAGAGGGTTACGACCGTTTTTGCCACCGAAACGGTCTCGAACTCAGCAAGTCGCGACCTCAAAAGCACTTACGGAAATCGCAAAAGAGAGTATTGTTACGAAGAGGGTTTCTTTCGGGGAGCTTTTTTACTGCAGTTTCTGGCGTTTCTTGTCTCCCTGACGTGGCCCCATTGGAGGGGGTGTTACCAGAACTGTTACCAACGGCCGCCCACAACTCGCCGGCCACGTCGTCCGCGCCGAGTGCCACGTAGAATCGCAGCGTCGTGTCGATGCTGGCGTGACGCATCAGCAATTGCAGGGTGGCCGGCCTCACCCGCGATGCCCATCAGGTGCCGAAACTTCGCCGAAGGTCGTGGGCACTGGCAAACTTCACCTTGCCCTTGGCGTCTGTGCTCACCTTCACGCCAGCCGCTTCGCCAATTGCACTAACCAACCGACCAACTCGCCACTCGCCCATCGGCTTGGCGTGCTGGCGTTGCGGCGTCAGCGTGAATACCGGCCCGGTCCGTTTGGCCTCGGGCGTCGCCAGTAGGAATTCCGCAAACTCGGGTGCGATGGGCAACAGCCTGTCCTTGTTGCCCTTCTCCAACTCGGCCGGAATTCGCAGCATTGGATACTTGCCACCCAGCACGACACACAGCCTGTCGTCGCGGTCCCACCACAGGTCGAGGGATTCCCTTAGTCGCAAGCCGGACAGCCACAGCCCGCGAAGGTAGTGCGTCCAGGCGGCGGCCCTCGAGTCTCCTACCAAATTGGTGACTTTGGACAGCATCCGGTCGAATTCTTCGCCGGTGATTGGCCGGCCCTTCATCATCTTGCCACCCTTCGCCCGCTTCGGCTTCTCCATCGTCGGCAGGCTGGCCAGCATCTTCATGCGGACAGCCCATTGCAACGCAGCCCGCAGGTGGGCCAGCATCGGCCCGATGGTGCTCTCGGCCAACTTGGCGTCGCGTAGCTTCGATTGAAACACGCTCAATCGGTCCGCTGTCAGGTTCGCCAGCCGTTGCGGGTTGATATACCTCTCAACCGCGTTGAACACGCCTTGCACCTTGCAGTCCGTGCTCACGGCCAAACTTGCCAAAACTTCATCTTCGTATCGCTGGCGGAACTCCGCCCACGTAATCCGCGAACCGCAATAGCGGCCCTCTCGCAACTCTGCTTCCCACTTCGCCCCTGCCCTCTCGGCTTCCCGCATGACGACGGTCCTCGCCGTCCTGTGTCGTTGCTTCCCTGTGATCGGGTCGATGTACCGCAGCATCAACGCATTGCGGTCGGGAAATCGGACAACTGTCACTCTGATTTCGTCGGACACGGTGAGGGTACTGGCCGGCTTGTTGGCCGGTTTCGACTTCGAGCTGGCGAAGCCGAATTGTTTGGCGAATTTACGGACCGTCTCGCCGGCGGCTCGGGCGATTGAGACACTCGGATGCTGTTGGGCGAAGCCTGCGGCGTTCTTGATGAGGGCACCTTGCGTTTGGACGGCTGCGGTATGCGTCCGCCAGTCTGAAAACGCGGTGCAATACACTTCGAACGCGGCGGTGGTCGCGGTGGTCAAACTGCCGGACTCAGTGAGTGATGGCGAAAGTGATTCCCACAACTTTCGGGCTTCGTCGCTTAAATGCGGCGGGCAGGGAATCGGCTCACTGGCGTTCGGACGAATCTTGAGAGTGCGTTTCATTTTCGATTCTCGTTTGTGGTTCTGGTAATCAACTCTTGCAGCCAGTCTCGATGAAACGACAGCAACTCAGCGGACTGTGACAGGACGAAGGTTTCGGCGTTGCGGCAACTCCTGAGATTCGCCGATGATTCCCATACGAAATTGCGGCCGTCCGACAGCTCGAAAAGCAAAAGTTTTGCGTGCGACCGGCAGATTTCGCAGCGGTGACCGCGGGCCTTTAGTCCGTCGTCCAGGTAGGTGAAAAGCTCGGTATCGACCGACCTGAAATAGACGGAGCAAACGAACGTGCATTCACGAATTTGTCCAGCGTCAAGCAGCTCGAAAAGCTCGTTGGTGTTCGGCCTCGAAAAGCCCAGCGTGGCGATGTCCAATCGCAGGATCGACGCGGGTGCCGCCAATCGCAGGATCGCAGGCACGAACGAAAATCCGTGGAATCTACGTGACCGTTGCATCCGGCGCGTATCGTGCTAGCATGCGGCGGCCGACGCCAGCAGTGGCGCAGTGGCGCGCTGGGGCAGACCCAGGCGCTGAGATAGCGCAGTCCGAGTGAGACTGGTCGGTTGGTTGACGAGTGGCGTGAGGCCGGTCAGCATTTGGCGAGCTTGGCGCGGCGTGTCCGCTTGCGATAAGCGGCGGCGTGGGACTCTTGCACTCGTTGTTCGAGGTAGGCTCAAGAAGGAACGCTCATTGCCTGCAATGGTTGCTCAACAGGAACCTGGAATCCGGGCAAATGCACTGTCTAACCAATCAAGGAACCGAAGCCGAATGACCAACCTGAACCTGGCGAAAGCT
>SXHT01000226.1 GCA_005773095.1 Planctomycetaceae bacterium | reverse complement strand
TTGCAATGGAGCGTTTACAAGAAGAACCAAGGACGGATCACCAGGCAGGTGACGTTCGCGGCGACGGCGATCGTGGTGGCGATCGGCGGGTGGCAGTTAAGCATGTACACGCTTAGCCAAAACGAGATCATTCACGCGGGCATTCCCACGTTGTTGGTCCTGGCAGGCTGGTGGATCGCGTTTCGGCTGGTCAACCTGCCGAGCTTCGCGGACTTTTTGATTGCTGTGGAAGCGGAGATGAATAAAGTCGCCTGGCCATCTCGAACGGAATTGGTTCGTAGTTCGCTGGTGGTGATTTTCACGATTTTGTTCCTGGCGGCAACCTTGTTCGCGTACGACGTGCTCTGGAAGATTGTGCTATCGGCGATTGGCGTGCTCAGAGGCGCGACTCCGTAGATCCGGGAGATTGTAGGGTGGACGACCCGCAGAATCAGCATATCGACGAATCGTTGCCGCATGCATCGGCTGAGCATTCGGCCGGCGCATTGCATGCTGCGCCTCAGTTAGCGGTTCATGAGCATGAGCTTCCTGACGAGTCGCCTGCGGTGGATGGCGTGAGTGAAACGATTGATCCGTCGACGTATGTTTCGCCGGCCGACGCCGACGATCGCGATGACATCATGCCCATCGAAGAGGCAGGGGCCGGCGACGAAACCGCCAAACTGGAATGGTACATTCTGAAAGTGCAAAGCAATCGTGAGGATGCGATTCGCGAAGGGCTCGAACGCCGCATCAAGATTGCCGGTCTGGAAAGGTATTTTGGCGAGATCATCGTCCCCACGGAATTGGTCACCGAGTTTAAGGCCGGCAAGAAGAAGGTCGTCAAACGCAAGTTGTATCCCGGTTACCTCGTCGTGCAGATGGAGATCAACGAAGAGACGTGGTTCCTTGTGCGAGAGACGCCGGGGATCGGCGACTTTACGGGCACTGCCGGCAAGCCCGCTCCGATGCGTCCGCAAGACGTGGCCAAGATCGTGCAAAAGGCGGAAGAAAAAGCTCCCGAACAAGCCAAGATCGTGCTGGGTTTCCACCCCGGCGATCGCGTGAAGATTCGAGAAGGCACCTTCGAGAATTTTGAGGGAGACGTGGATGTCATTGATGAAGCGAACGGTCGTGTAACGGTCATGATCAACATCTTTGGCCGCAGCACGCCTGTGGAATTAGAGCACTGGCAAATCGAAAAACTGTAGTTTAGCGGCTGGCCCGTCGGCTGGCATTGGGGTTTGCAATGGCAAAGCAGATGGTCGGACAGTCCAAGTTTCAGGTGCCTGGCGGACAAGCCACGCCGGCGCCTCCGGTTGGCACGTCACTCGGTCGTTTCGGCATCAACCTGGGGCAATTCGTTTCGCAATTTAATGAGCGGACCAAAGAAGCCAAGGGCATGCCGATTCCGGTCGTGGTGACCGTTTACAGCGACCGCTCGTTCGAGTTTTACACCAAGAGCCCGCCGGCCGCTGCGTTGCTGAAGGAAGCGGCGGGAATCGTTAAAGGCTCGGGCGTGCCCAACAAGGAAAAAGTAGGCACCGTCAGCCAGGAACAGATTGAGAAAATTGTGAAATTGAAGTTGGCCGACCTCAACGCGCGCGACATGGAACATGCCAGGCGCATTATTGAGGGGACGGCCCGAAGTATGGGACTCAACGTTGCAACTTAGCAGGTTAGCCTTTCCGGGCTGACCAGGACACACACGCATCAGGCTGAAAAGCCCGACCCACGAACGATGGCTCACGTAGCAAAGCGACTCCGCAAGCTGGCCGACAAGCATCCTGGCAAGGAGCTGAAGTCGGTGGAGGAAGCAGTTAAGATCCTGAAGCAGTACGACACGCTGAAATTCAATCAGACAGTGGATATCGCGATCCGGCTGGGTGTTGATCCCAAGCAGGCGGATCAGATCGTGCGCGGCTCGGTGGTGTTGCCCAACGGCATCGGCAAGTCACAACGAGTGGTCGTTTTTGCCAAGGGTGATTTGGCGGAGCAAGCCAAGGCGGCCGGCGCCGACGAAGTTGGAGGGGAAGATCTGGCCAAGAAAATCAAGGACGGGTGGACCGACTTCGACGCCTGCATTGCCGCGCCGGACATGATGGGACTGGTCGGACCTCTGGGCAAGGTGCTGGGACCTCGCGGATTGATGCCATCGCCGCGCGCCGGCACGGTGACGCCTGAGGTGGCCAAGACCGTCAAAGAATACAAAGCTGGCACGGTGGACTTTCGCACTGACGCCGGTGGCATCGTGCACGCCGTGGTGGGCAAGATCAAGTTCGAGCCCGCCAAGCTGACCGAGAATATTCAATCCTTTATCAACGTAATTCAATCGATCAAACCGCATGCGGTAAAAGGGCAGTACATCAAGAGCGTGACCCTGAGCGCTACGATGAGCCCGGGCGTCCGCGTGGCGGTCTGAGCGACAAACTGCCGCGCGACCGTTCGTCGCGCGTCTGCCAACATCAAGCGGCGACCGAAGGTCGCGGTGGTAATTCCAGATGAGCAAGCTAGTCAAAGACCTGATCACCGACGAGGTCCAGGGCCGACTGAAGGGGGTCACCGATTTGTTTTTGGTGAATCTGGTCGGCCTGGATGCCGTCAAAACGCAGGCCTTGCGCAAAAAGCTGCGAGAGAAGCATATTCACCTGATGATGGTGAAGAACAGCCTTGCCCGTCGCGCGACCGAGGGCAGCGTGCTGTTGCCCGCCTTCGAAGGCGCGACTGGCATGTTGGCGGTCGTGTATGGCGCAACGGATGTGGTGGCGCTGGCCAAGGAGATCATCAAGCTCGCCGACGACAAGCACATGGCCCCCTTTGCCGCCACCGGCGGTGTCATGGGTGGCGCGAAATTATCGGCGGCGGAAGTGAAGGACATCAGCAAGTGGCCGACGCGCGAAGAGCAGTTGTCGCTGCTGGTGGGTCAAATGCTTTCGGCAGGTGGCAGGCTGGCCGGTCAGTTGGGCAGCGTCGGCGGCGCCATTGTCAGCCAAATCAAGGAAAAGGCGAAGGAGCCGGCAGGCGAAGCGGCTCCGGCGTAGAAGATAGATTCCGTCCGTCCAAACACAACCGTTGCAACCCACACGGCGCGGATTGAAAATCCGTGCTATCCACAGTCAGAAAGGAACGATTACGAATGGCTACAGCGACCCGCGAGTTTTCGGCAGCCACAAAGGATTTTGGCGACAAGATTGTTACGCTCACCCTGAAGGAAGCCAAGGAGCTGAGCGATTACCTCGAAGAAGTGCATGGCATCAAGGCAGCCGCTGGCGGGGGGATGATGATGATGGCGCCTGGGAGTGGAGGGGGCGCTGCGGTGGAGGCCGCGGCCGAACCGACCGAGTTTAACGTCGTTTTGGAGGCATTCGGCGCCAACAAGATCGGCGTCATCAAAGTGGTGCGCGCCGTGACCAGCCTGGGTCTCAAGGAAGCGAAGGATCTGGTCGAGGCTGCGCCCAGCAAGGTCAAGGAAGGCATCTCAAAGGAAGATGCAGCAAAAATCAAGAAGGAGTTGGAAGATGCTGGCGCAACGGTGACGGTCAAACCCGTCGGCTAGGGCCGACAGACCCCACCGGGGTGACTTCCCGCTTCGGTACTCCAAACGCTGGCGTTGGGCAGGCAGCGTCTGGAAAGATTCACGATTGACCCTGTGTCGTTGCGTAGGACGGTTTTTCAATCCGTTCCGTATGCAGGCAACGTTTGAAAAAGCAATTCGGACGGATTGAAAATCCGTCTTCCTGATCCCTTAGGAGCGATCCATGGCTACTCGCGCAGAACGCCGTCTGCGACCCGCGGCAATTCGACGATTCGGCAGCCAGCACGAATCGTACCCGATTCCTGATCTGACCCAGATTCAAACCCGCAGCTACGAAGCCTTTTTGCAGCAGGATATTCCGCAGAATAAGCGGCACGACGCCGGAATTGAGGGGGTGCTGCGCGAAATCTTCCCGATCGAAAGCTACGACAAGACACTCAAGCTCGAGTACCTGGGATACGACCTTGGTAAGCCGAGATACGAGCCCCACGAGTGTCGCCAGCTACGGTTGACATATGGCCGCCCGTTCCGGGTCTGGCTGCGCCTGACCAAGGAGCAACCCATCGAAGAGGAAGTTTACCTCGGCGACATGCCGATCATGATCGGCGGGGGCGAATTCATTATTAACGGCGCCGAGCGGGTCGTCGTCAGCCAGCTGCACCGCAGCCCCGGCGTAGATTTCGTCAGCGAAATCGAGGCTGGCGACCGCAAAGTCTATAGCTGCCGCGTCATTCCCGAGCGTGGAAGTTGGATCGAGCTGAACACCAGCAAGAAAGACGCGCTGAGCGTGCGCATCGACCAGAGCGGCAAGTTCTCGGCGATGACACTGCTGCGGGCGATGGACCCGAAGTACAGTTTCAATGCGGCGTTGATTCGGCTGTTTTATCCCTCCACGATCGAAAAGATTGTCGACGGCCGAAGCGTTTCCAAGATTGAGAACAAGATCGCCGTCGACGACATCGTCTATCCACCCGGCAGTGAAAAGGCAGGTGAAGTGATCTTGGAGTCAGGACAGAAGATCTTGAAGAACGTCGCCGAGATTATTTGCACGTCGGGATTGACGGGCGTTGAAGTATTGGAGGATCCCAAGAATCCGCTGATCTTCAACAGCCTGCAGGAAGATGCGACGAGCAGCCACGAAGAGGCCTTGCTTCGCATTTATCAGCGTTTGCGGCCAGGCAACCCGCCGCAGTTGGAAAAGGCCAGGGCCCTGTTCCACGAGAAGTTCTTCGATACCAACCGCTATCGGTTGGGAAAGGTCGGCCGCTTCCGCATCAATCGCAAACTGCGGTTGAACGTTCCGGAACTTGAAATGACGCTGCGGCCGGAAGACCTGGTCGCCGCAATCAAGTACCTGCTCAATCTCACGAACAACACGCCCGGCTATGAGGTGGACGATATCGACCACTTGGGCAATCGCCGGCTGCGCACGATCGACGAGCTGGCCAGCGACGAGTTGCGTAAAGGCTTTCTCAAGCTGCGCCGCACGGTGCAAGAACGCATGAGTCTCAAGGATGTCGAAGACATGACCCCCCGCTCGCTGATCAATCCCAAGAGCATCTCGGCGGCGATCGAGTACTTCTTCGGTCGGGGTGAGCTGTCCCAGGTTGTCGATCAGACGAATCCGCTCTCGATGCTGACGCACGAACGGCGACTGTCGGCCCTGGGCCCCGGTGGTTTAAACCGCAAGCGGGCCGGCTTTGAAGTCCGCGACGTGCACATCAGCCACTATGGCCGCATCTGTCCGATCGAAACGCCGGAAGGCACCAACATCGGCTTGATTTCGAGCTTGGGCATTTATTCCTCGGTGGACGAGTACGGCTTCCTGGTAACGCCCTATCGCAAGGTTCACAACGGCAAGCTCAGCGAGGAAGTCGTGTGGCTGCGTGCCGATGAGGAGAGCGAGGCGTACCTGGCCCCGGCCGATGCGCAGGTCGAGCACGGCAAGCTGAAAGGAGACAACATCATTGCCCGCTATCGCGCCGACTTCGAAATGGTGCCGATCGACAAGGTGCAATACATCGACGTGGCACCTAGCCAGATGGTGGGTGTGTCGGCCGGATTGATTCCGTTTTTGGAGCACGATGATGCGAACC
>SXHT01000225.1 GCA_005773095.1 Planctomycetaceae bacterium | reverse complement strand
TCGCCGGTGGTCGACGGCGATCGGGTCTACATTTTTGGGGCGGAAGGCATGCTGCACTGTGTGCAAGCCGCGGATGGCAAGCCGGTTTGGCAGGTCGACACGAAAACCGCCTTTGGCGTCGTGCAAAATTTTTTTGGCGTCGGTAGCACGCCCGTCGTTGAGAAAGACCTGCTGATCGCCCAAGTGGGCGGAAGTCCGCCCGGGGACCAGCTCCTGGCGCCGATGCAGCTCGATCGGGTGACCGGCAATGGCAGCGGCATCGTCGCGTTCGACAAGCTGACGGGAAGAGTGCGGTACAAAATCACCGACGCATTGGCCAGCTACGCGGGACCGGTGCTGGCGACCATCGGCGACCGCCGTTGGTGCTTTGTGTTCGCGCGTGGCGGGCTGGTCGGATTCGACCCGACAACCGGCAAAGTCGACTTTCAATTTCCCTGGCGAGCGACGATTTTGGAAAGCGTGAATGCCGCCAATCCCGTCGTCATCGGGGACCAGGTCTTTATCAGCGAGACCTACGGTCCCGGCAGCGCCCTGTTGAAGATTCTGCCAGGCAAATGCGAGGTCGTTTGGTCGGATGTGGTCCGCCGCCGCGACAAAGCCATGCAGCTTCATTGGAACACGCCGATCCACGTCGATGGTTATCTTTACGGGTCGAGCGGCCGCCACGAATCGAACGCCCAGCTGCGTTGCATTGAAGTCGCCACGGGCAAGGTCATGTGGAGCGAACCAGACTTGCGGCGGGCGTCGCTGTTGTACGTCGACGGCCACTTTGTTTGTCTGAGCGAAGACGGGGTCCTGCGCTTAGTACGCGCAAATCCGAAAAAGTACGAACCCGTGAGCGAATGCGTGTTGGTGAATCGTGACGAGCGTCCGAGTTCATTGGGTTTCGGCGCCTCGCGATTGCTCAAGCCCCCGGCATGGGCAGCGCCAATTCTCAGCCACGGCCTGCTCTACGTCCGCGGCCGTGATCGGTTGGTATGTTTGAATTTGATTCCGCAATAGGTGTTCCGCCCGGGGATCAGCTAGCGGGCTACCGGCAGCAGTTCGCTGAAGAAGAGCTTTGAGCTGGCGATCAATTCCTCGTAGCCGCAGGCTTCGATTGCCTCGCCCAGGAGTTCCACGTCGTAGTAGCCTTCGTAGCCAGTGTCTTCAATCGCGGCGACAATTTCCCGCAGCGGCAGTATGCCCTCTCCCAAGCGAACGCGGTTTTGATCGCGCTGGGGCGGCGCAAGGCTATCGCCCAGGTGAACCACGGCGATGCGGCCGGCGACTTGCCGGACCTGGTCGAGAACCCTGGGGTCGTGCCCCAGGTGATACGTGTCGAATACGAGCTTCACGTGAGGGCTTTCCACTGCGTCCAGCAGCGAAAGGCAATCGTCAACGGTGTTGAGAAACGTACACTCGCCGGCACAACCCGCATGCATCGCCTCAACGGCCAAAGTAACCTCAAACTCAGCTGCCAGCGGCAGCAATGAACGCAGGGCGGAAACAAATAGCCGCCGGGCGTGATTTTGCGTGTGGCCGTTGCGGCCACCGCTGTAGACCACCAGGCAGCCGGCGTGCATGGCGTGAGCCAGACGGATTGCATCGCCGGCGTCCTTGAGGCTGTCGGAGTAGGTGCGGCCGTCGCTACCGGTAAAGCCTCCGGCCCAAAGCAGATTGGAGACGCCAAGCCCGCTTTGCTTCAAGAGCTGCAGGCCATGTTGTTCATCGAAATCGGTCAGTTTCTGTCGCCAGACGCCGATGGCGGGGATGCCGGCGGCCTGGTACTGGGCCAGATCCTTTTCAAACGACCAGCGGTAGGTCGTCATTTCATTGATGGAGAGCCGCGCCATGCTCGCCTCCTGCCTCGAGTTCCGTCGAAGGAACGTAGTATGCGACATGGCGGATGACGTGGGAAGAGGCGATGAGGCGGGACCACGGCCAGGCAGATTTCTGAATTGGGTGCCCGTCCGAGCCTGCCACCGCCTCCGTAGTTTCCGCAACGGATTGGCCCTGGGGGCGGGACGATCAGGTGGGACGACGCAACAAGGGGGCCAGGACCGAGGATGCGTGTTTCCCCCCCTCGGCTCTCCTCTTTCTCCCGGCGCTCACTGCCTGGCCGCTGTGGGCTGCGCCAGATTCCAGGCTGTCAGCCAGCGTTCTGCCGTGCGCTGCAAGCCAAAATCGGCGACCAGCAGCTTTTCGAGGTGGGGCATGTGGCCGGCGCCATAGAAGATCCCGATGTGCTGCCTGCCAGCTTGGAGCTGTGCACTTAGCCCCTTAAGGGCGATCTTATTGCGCTCCGTAATAATCGTCGAGCCACCCTTGTCGCTGAAGACGGCCATCGACGTTTCCAAGTCCTGAAACTGCTCCGCCATGACGCGTTTGAGCGCGATGGCACGGTTCTTGTCAAAGAAAGCCGCCAATAAGTCGACGTCGAAGTTCTTGCCCTTGGCCTGTGCCCGCGATTGCTGGGCGATGCCCTGCCCCATGAACTTGAATAGCATGCCCATCAAGCTTTCACCACGATCTTTCATCGACTTCTGGAAGTCGTCAGGCGACATATCGGCATGCACCATATTATCCTGGGTGTAATCAATCATTTCGAGTTGGTGTCTCAGCTCGAGCACGCCCTTGATGCCGTTCTGAAATGCCCCAGCCATATGGGCATTACTGGCCTTTTGTCCTTTGGGGATGCGCGTCCCCGCGGGTGCGACCAGCTCATAGAGCACGACGTCATACGTGCGGAAGGCCTGGTTGAGAGCGTCGTAGTACGATTGCTCGCCGACATGGACGGCCCCGATCAGATCGACGCTCACACCCGGCTCTGCTCCAGGTTTGGCAAACGTGACAATCGCCGTCTGCAGGGCGGTTAGTTCGTCGTTGGCATCTCTCTTCAAACGAACGAACTTGCTCGTCGGTTGCTCAGCCGCTGCCGGTTCGGCCTGGGGAGGCGCCTCGTCGGCCATGGCGCCGCCGAACTTGCCCAGCACCACCAGAAACAGCATCGGTAACAGGAAATTGCGACGGACCATAGCGCGAAACTTCGAAGCTAGCAGCGGACAAAGGGCGAAAAGCAGGTGGCCATTGGAAGTATACCCGGCAGGGTTTCAAGCGACAATTTCGCACTGACTGGATTGTCAACCCGTAACCGTTCACGGGCCAGGAGAGGGGGGACAGGCACATTTTCCCGGGAACCACGTCGGGCAACCACCCAACAGCAGGACACGCCTCTTTCAAATTCGCCGGGAAAATGAGCCAGTCCCCGGCCCGTGAACGGTTACGTCAACCCGGCAGCACGACCGG
>SXHT01000224.1 GCA_005773095.1 Planctomycetaceae bacterium | reverse complement strand
GTGATGTCTTTGGTGCCAACCCAGGAGGAGACATGTCCCGATGCCATGGTCGAGACCATGACCTTTGGAAAGCCGTAGGGAAGGGCGCGCATGACCGCGGTGCAAAGCGTGGTCCCTTGGGTTCCGCCGAGCGACAGGATCGCATGCGCCTGGCCTTCGCCCGCCAGGCGGGTAATGATCTCGGTCGCACCGCGGCTCATGACCGGGGCCGCTTCTTCCCGATCGGCATGGGCTTGCAGCACCGCCAGGGTAGAGCCGCCCGCCACGGCAACTTCGGCGTGGGAAATATCGGGCCGAATAACGGGTTCACCCAACCCCGCGTCCACAATCAATGCACGGTGCCCGCGCTCGTGAATGCACGAACAGATGTATTCGATCTCCTGCCCCTTGGTATCCAAAGTGGCAAGCAAGATGATTGTCTTCGCAGCCATATGCATCTCCACAAAATATTACTGACTGCGAATGTAATATTTCCATGTAGAAAGTCAATGGCCCTTGCATACTCCCATGTAGGAGTCAATAATCTTCGCAGATGCCAATCTTCAGATGAGCGGATTTCCATGACCATCCGAGAACGCCGGAGTTCCATCACGGAACACCTTCGAAACTACGGCTTCGTTCGTAACTCCGAGCTGTCAAACAGATTTGGTGTCTCGATTGTCACCATTCGGCAGGATATCGACGCGCTTTATGCTCAAGGATTAGTGCAAAAGACGTATGGAGGCGCAGTTCTGACGGCTGACGCGAGCCTGGACTCGTCCTTCGCGGCGCGATCCTCGGAGCGTGCCGACGCCAAGCGGCGAATCGGTGCCGCGGCCGCCAAGACCATCCGGCCGGGCCAGGTCATTCTCCTCGATTCCGGTTCCACGACATTCGAAATTGCCAGGAGCCTGCCCGACAACTCGGAGATCACGGTAGTCACCTGCGGACTGAATATCGCGCTCGAAGCAGGCAAAAAATCGGGTGTCACGGTCATCTTGTGCGGCGGACGCCTGAATCCACGCACACTTTCCACCGTCGATCATCAAACCGAGCGGCAGTTGGCAGAAATCCGCGCGGATTGGCTGTTCCTGGCCACCTACGGCGTCGATCTGGAACGGGGACTCGCGGAACGGACCTATGAAGTGGCCCAAACCAAGCGGACGCTGATCGGAGCGGCGCGCGAGGTGACCCTGGTCTGTGATTCCAGCAAGTTTGGTAGTGCCGGCCCCGTGTTGATTTCGGCGTTGAGTGTGGTGAGCAAGATTATCACCGACGCTGCGATACCGGACGATTACCGGGCATGGTTTGAGTCACACGACATCGAGGTTCAAATTGCCTGAGCCGGACATGCCGTTGTTTGACCGTGAGGGCGTGAATCTTCACCATCTAGTGCCCGTCCGGAAATTCACTTCGTCGCGAAATTCCAGGGCTGCGAGAGGGTACGGCACACGTCGAAGGTGACCAGGAATCGCCCAAAGAATGGGTAGCCAGTTTTTCGAGCACGCTCTGTACCGAGCCCGCAAGATCCTTCAGTGCCTCTTCGCGTCCGGGCAATGCGTCCGTTGCCCGCCCGGGTTTCACACCATCGGCTCGGGATGCCCCAAATCCTTCCTGTGGCTGCCGTGCTGAAAGATGCGGAAGCCCCAGTCGGAACGAATGAATGTGTACAGGCTGCCCAGGATGGCGGCCAACACGCCAACGACATACCAGCGATTGTATTCTTTCCGGAAGAAGACCTCGCCGAGGCCCACGTCGGGGATTTGCCGGCGTTTTGGGTTCACATTCAGTCCGTAGCGCTTGGCCAGTTCTTCGACGCGTACCAGATGGATCACGGGGACGTCTTTGGCGAGAAACTGCGTCATGACCGAGTCGATGTCGCGGGCCGCCTTGGGCAATTTATAGTTGGGGCCAGAGCTCAGCAGCCGCTTGCCCAGACTTTTGCCCACGCTCGTCGTGCCGCCGCCGACATTGACATACGCTTTGATCCGCCCACCGACGGCCTGCTGGGTGTAAAGTTCCATGCGCCTGCTGACGCTTTGCGAAAAGGTCTCGGTCGAATTACTCGGCGTAATCAGCGGCAGCCCCGCGCGCTCGATGCCCCGCGAGAGTACATCAATGGTTTCGGAATCCATGCCGAGTCCACGGTCCTCGACCCCGCCGAGCGAGGCCGCGATTGAGCGAAAGGAAATCAATTGGCTGTCGTAAAGGGTTTTCTCCATATCGATCCAGAGGAAGTCGGGCAGGTTCGCGCCCCATTGGCTGGCCGCGGCGCTCGAGATGCCGATGGGCCGGGCCCCCAAGGTTTCCAGCGCAGAAACCAGGCACACGTTCATCGCCGGGAACGAACCGGAACAGCCAACCGCCACGAGATCGTTCTTCTTGACCCCCACCGCCTTGAGCATGTCGACGATCGCGGCCGCGAAGTTCGGATTGATCGACATCTGCTTGGCCTGCAACATGCCGTAGGTGCTGGTCGCCGGGCTGATTGCCAGACCGATCAAGCCCGACTCGGTGGGGTCGTTCTCGGGGTCGATTGGGTAGCGGCGCGCGAGACGCTCTTGTTTGATGCGTTCCAGGCAGCGGGTGGCAAGTTGCGCGGCGGCAACTTTCTCCTGATAGTACGGCTGCTCGACCGGAACCCGGTTAAACTCAACCACGAGCAAACCGCCTAAGGAGATGGCCGTAATCAATACCAGCGCCATGCGAGAGATGTAGCGGGGTCGCCAATAGACTTTCTTCATGCATGCAGCTCCATGCCGAAGGCCAGAATCAGCGCCAACCGCACGACCGTGGCCGCGATCAGCAGCACGCTGATCGTTTCGACCATGCCTTGCCGATCAATCCAGATGGCAATCAAGCCGGGAATAATGTAGCCGATAATCACCAGCTCCGTGCCCGATCCGTGATGCTCGCCCACCAGGGGCGAGATCGAAAGCGTGCTCAAAGACATTCCCAGCAGGTAGCCGATCAAGATCATGATCACCGTTCGTCGCCGGCCGTAGATCACAACGGTCGATGACAGGGCGTGAACGATCGCGTACGTGAGTATGCCGACGGCGACCGTGAGCACCACGTCCAACGGCCTGGACATGCTAAGCGCGATGTAGCCGGGCACAACCATGCCGCCGGCGACCAGCCCGAACAGCTCGGAGAACATCAGGCTGACCGCCAGGCCGATGCCGATGGAGATGGGTAATAGATTCATGGCTTCCTCATAGATTTACGTCCTCTTCTGGCAGCACGCTGCGATTGTGAAAATATCGCACTACGTCCAAGCCAGGGCCGCCGATGTTGCCCATGCCCATCACCAGCGCCGATCGACCCGTGTGTTCCAAAATCACCTCGAAGATTTCGTCGACTCGGCGATTCTCGGCGAAGACCACTTTCTGCATGTCCATGCCGGCCGCGTCGGCAGCGCGGGCAAATAGATAGGTGCCGCTGCCGATGAGCACGTACCAGTCGGCGGGCTTCCAGCCAACGCACGCTCGGCCCAGTTGCTGCGAACGATTGGCTCGGTCCGACCGGCAGTTGAACACGGCAATCCGATGCTCGACCTGCGGATAGCGCTCGAGTGCCATCTTCCAGATCTGCTCGGTCGATTCCGGATCGTTGGCGGCGAAGCCGTTGACAAAAAACATCTGCCGACCGAAGTAGTTCAGCTCATGACTGGTCATCGCCCCGGGGTCCGGACGCGCATGGCACATGCCGCGCAGGGCGGTGACCCGGTCGACGCCAATGTCTTCGCAGACCCGCAGCGCCAAAGCCACGTTTTCGGCATGTTCGACGTACGAGAAACGTGACAGCTCCTCGGACGTGATGCGGCTCACCTCGGCGTCGGTCACCGTGATCATCTGCGTGCCGCGGTCGCTGGCCGCCTTCTGGAACACTTCCTGATGCCGCCGCTCGGACGTGAACAGCTTCCCGCGCACCGGGACCATGCCCGCTAACGCCCTGGCCACGTCCAACTCCGACGGCCCCATGACATCCAGATGATCCTCGCGAGCATTGGTGATGACCCCATGCGTGGCTCGCACCAGCCTTGCTTCGCAGAGCCATTGCAGGAAGGGGGTCAGGGCCATGCACTCGATCACGAGCGCCTCGGCCGTATAGCTGGCCGCCGCGCGTACAATGCGAATCTGCTCAATAACATTCGCGCCTGCCGGACGAAACACGGGATACTCTTTGCCATTGGGCATGATCATTCGCGGGAGCGTGCCGGTGGTCTTCGCGCAGGTTACGATGCCCCCTTCGCGCAGTCCCGCCGCGATCAATCGCGTGACCGAGGATTTGCCGCGCGTGCCATTCACATGGATCCGCAGCGGCAGCTTTTCCAGATTCCGGCGATGGATAATCGCCTCGGCCAATCCCAAGGCCACAAACCCGACGGTGATCGTGGCCAGCAGAATGATTCCGTTCATGCCGGGAAGGTACCAAATTATTGCGCTTTGATAAAGCCGCGTCCGAGATTCGCGATGCTCTTGTCAGCACAAAGCGATCGGGAGTCATGGATTCAATTTCGTGCCACGGGGGAAGAAATCGCTGCAACCCGACTCGCGACCCCGAGGGCTTCCAGCAGCTGCTCGATCATCGCCGAACTATGAGCATAATTCAAACTGATTCGCAGCAGAGAGCCATCGTGTGGCACCGAGGGTGGCCGAATGCCCGGCACCAGCAAACCGCGATCCCAAAGTGCCGCCGACAGTTCCATCGTGCAAGCCGCATCGCCGATGATGATGGGAATGATCTGGCTTCCGCTGTGGCCGATGTTCCAACCGCAATCGCGCAGGCGGCCACGAAGTTCCGCGGCGCGAACGAGCAGTTGCCGGCGGCGCCAGGGCTCGTCGCGAACCAATTCGAGCGCTCGAACTGCAGCGGCGCATCCCGCGGCCGGATGCGCGGTCGAAAATACGTAGGAGCGCGCGCGATTAACAAGCCACTCCACGAGCGATCGCGGACCAGCGACAAAGCCCCCGGCACAGCCCAAGGCCTTGCTCAAGGTTCCGACCCGAACCGATGTGCGGTGTTCCACGCCATAATGCTCGCAAAGGCCGCGGCCATGTTCGCCAAACACGCCGGTTGCGTGCGCCTCGTCCACCAGCAGCATGGCATCAAACCGTTCCGCCAGGTCCACCAACCCAGGCAAGGGGGCCAGGTCGCCGTGCATGCTGAAAACGCTTTCGGAAACGATCAGCCGTCGGCGAGCCGCCGGAGCTGCGGCCAGGAGTTCGGCAAGATGCTCCAGATCGCCGTGGCGATGGATCAAGACGACAGCGCGCGACAGGCGGCATCCGTCGATGATGCTGGCGTGATTCAGCTCGTCGCTGAAAATCTGGTCGCCGGGTCCGGCCAATGCGCAGATCGTACCCACGTTCGCCGCAAAGCCCGACGAGAACACGAGCGATCCCTGGCTTTCCTCAAAGTCGGCAATCCGTGCTTCAAGAAGCCTGTGCGCGCCGGAATGCCCCGTCACAAGCGGGCTGGCGCCTGCGCCCCATCCCTCATGCTCCACAGCCTGCAAAACGGCTTGGGCCAGCCGAGAATCTCCCGCAAGGTTCAGATAGTCGTTCGAGCCAAAATTGATCAGCTCGCGGCCATCGTACCGCGCGACGACGCCGCGGGCGCCGCAGAACGTGCGTAACTGACGCAGCAGGTGCTGCGACCGAAGGCCCCCAATTTCGTCGTCGATCCAGGCAAGTGGCGTGCTCATGGCTTACGGTGGGCGATTAAGCGATTGCGTCGAGTTTCGACCTGGTGACCGCACGGCCAATCCGTCGTTCAAGCTGCGAAAGTGGGGATGCGCCAGGGAGTCGAGAGTTGGTTTCGCGGGAGCGATTTTCTCCAAGGTATAACAACTCCGCGAAATCGACTCCCGACCCCTTCGACGCGACAACGGAAAAACTGATCGGCCGTGCTGGTAACCGGGTTCGCAGTCCGTATCACGCCGCCGATTGTAGCCTCAAACTGCGCCTGAGCAACGGTTTAGGGCACTTCGCTGGCACGTCCGACCACGTCGGTTCGAAAGTTACTGTAGAATTTTCTTGTGTCGTACCGCAAGAACCATCCGGCTTTCGGCAACCTTCCTGATGTTATGACCAGATCGAACGGCTCTCCCCCCATAGCCAAGATCGATTGGCAAACGGCGCTGGCGGAGCACGACCGCTGGCTGCGGACCGTGGTGGCTGCCCGTTTAGGCGACGCCGGCGCGGTGGACGAGGTGATGCAAGAGGTGGCACTGGCGGCAGTCCGTCAGAAGGCGCCGATCAGCGATGCAAGCAAAATCGCTCCCTGGTTGTATCGGCTGGCGGTGATTCAGGCGCTAATGTATCGCCGCAAGATGGGGCGCGGACGAAAGCTGACAACGCGTTATGTCGAGCGGTTTCAACCCACCGAGCGCGACACACGCACGGCCGAGCCGCTCGACTGGCTGATTGCCGACGAGCGCCGCGGGATGGTGCGGCAGGCGCTTGGCAAGTTGGCTGGTCGCGACGCCGAAATCCTGCTGCTCAAGTATACGGAAGATTGGAACTACAAAAAGATTGCGAATCACATGGGGATCAGTGAGAGTGCGGTGGAAGCGAGACTGCATCGCGCCCGCAAGCGCATGCGTGGCGAACTTGTGGCTCGCGAAGTGGTACCCGGTAATTAAGGTGACGACAATGAACAGAATCATTGAAGGTTTTCGCATGGACGACGAGCGGATTTTGGACCGGTTGGTTGATGACGAGCTGACTGAGGAAGATCGCAAAACATTGCTCGCAGCGCTCGACGATGAACCAGGTTCCTGGCGGCGCTGTGCGCTTGCCTTCCTGGAGGCGCAGACATGGCGCGGTGTCCTTCGCAAGGTACACGAGGAAGAGCGTCCGCCCGCTCAAACGCCCCCGCAAGTGACGCTCGCGCCGCGGCCGGAGAAACCTAGTCGGTTTTTTGAGTTATGTCTGGCGATGGCCGCGTGCGTGGTAATGGCGTTTGGCATTGGCGTTTGGGTGCGCAGCATGTGGAGCCTGCCAGGCAGCGGAGAGGGCGGAAGTTTTCAGATCGCCAATGATAGTCGAGTGCCCCGCACGCTCGTGCCGCAACCGGTCAGCCAGTGGCATCGTGCCAGGCTCAACTTCGACGATCCTTCGACCCAAGGGCCAGACAACATCGAATTGCCGGTGCGTGAGATCGAGAATCTCACCGAAGATCATCTCCACCAGAATCGCTCGGCGTTGCCCGAGGATGTGCGCAGGGCCCTGGAGCGCTCCGGTCATCGCAAAATTCAACGCCGGCAATTGGTGCCGATTCCGCTCAAGGACGGCCGGCGTTTGGTAGTCCCGGTGGAACAAGTCGACGTCGAACCCAATGGCCGGCCGGCCTATTAACGAAACCCCCTACACGGATTAGCGTCCGTCTACCCCGTTTTCTCAAAGGAGTGCCCGTTATGAATACAACATGGTGGAATTACGGTGGCCGGATAGGAGCGGTCGCCCTGGTGGGGCTGACCGCTTCGGTCAGTCGCGCCGACGACGAAACACAGGATGCACCCAAGCCAGAGCAGGGCATCGAAATTGAAATCGAGTCGCCTACGTCCCGGTTCCGAGTCGGCGAGCGGCGACCCATTACCTTGGATGACGTTACTCCACGTACGGTGAAATTATCTGACTACTGGCTCGGACTCGATTGCTCGGAGATTTCTCCGGCGATGCGCAGCCAGCTCAAGCTGGGCGAGGGCGAAGGACTGGTCATCGACAACGTGATGCCCGACAGCCCCGCCGCCAAGGCCGGCTTCCAGCAACACGATGTTTTGCTCTCGGCCGGAGATCAACCGATCAAGGATGTTGAGAAATTGATGGCGATGCTCGACGAGAACAAGGACCGGGATGTTGCGTTCAGCGTGCTCCGCGGCGGCGAAAAACTGGGCGTTACCGCGAAGCCGGAGAAGCGACCGCGGCCCGAGGGTTCGCCGCGCGATCGACTGCGGTGGCTGGCCGGCGACGGCGAAAAGGCCATGGAGATTCTAAAAGAACAGCTTAAGAAGGGCGGCATGCCCCTGCGAATGCAGTTCTTCCATCCTGGCATGGTCGTTCGCGGCGATGCCAAGATGGCTGAATTCCCCGATGATTTGCACGTGCATATTCGCAAGGAGGGAAACACGCCCGCGAAAATCGTCGTCGAGCGCAACGACAAGAAATGGGAAATAAGTGAAGACAAGCTGAACGAACTACCGGACGACGTTCGCCCGCACGTCGAGTCGCTGCTGGGGCGCATGCCAATGCCGAAGTTCGACGTCGAGATCGATGGAGCATCGGTCGCGGAAGCCATTCCGTTCAACATTCCGCTGCCGCCGCAGGGCGAATTGGGCCGGCAGATCGAAGAGCGTCTCGAATCAATGAGCCGTAGCATCGAGCAGATGCGCAAGCAGCTCAACGAAATCCGCGACGAGCGCCGACAGAGTCGCGAAGAACGTCGCGATAACCGCGAAGAACATCGCAACGATCGCGAAGACAAGCCCCGCGCCGGGCACAAAGATACGTAATGGCGCCATTCCCACGGCGCAGATCGGCGGCCGGGTTGTCACGCGCCCTCCGCAAGGCAACCCGGCCGCTTTCGTTGTGCAAAAGCCCAGGGCCGGCCGTCCCTGGGCTTTCCTTTACTTCCGTTGTTGTTGGAAGTAATAGTCGCCCTTCTTGTTCGAAGTCACAATGTCAAGC
>SXHT01000223.1 GCA_005773095.1 Planctomycetaceae bacterium | reverse complement strand
CGCCGCCATCGTGAATCCACTCATCCTTGGGCCAGGGGTACGCGATTCCCGGCGGGATCCAAAATGGGACCGTCATCCGCGGCAAAGGCGGAGCGCAGGCGCCGATTGGCTCGACGGGAATGGCTGGGGATGATTCCGCTTGGACGCCCGAGGGCGCTTCTTTCGCCGGCCCGGCAGGAAGTTCGTCCTGGCCGCGATAGGCGATGTTCGCCGGCGGGACCAAAGGCACGGTGCCGTCGTTCGGGCCGCGACAACCGGCGAGTGCAATCAGCACAATCACGGTCTGGCAAAACCGCCAGCGGCTCATGCTATTTCTCAACGATTCACCCCCAGGCATGGCTACTGGTCCTCGGCTCGAGGTTGAGAAGCGTATTTGCGAATTGGTGGGCAGCCGTATAAGAACTTCGCGTCAGGACCGCTCTCATTGGGCAAGCGGCCCCCCATCCGCAAGATTGCCACCGGGCGACCGAGTCGATCGGCCACCTCCAGCGGGTTCTCATACGCTGCGACTTCAAAGAAGCTTTGATTCGATGGATCCTCGGCGACCGGCAGCGCGTCGTCGGGATTTTCAAGATAGATCACCCGCGTCACAAACTTGCCGTCGAGCGCCATTTCCAGCTCTTGCTGCGTCAGCTCGATGTCGATCGGAAACTTGTTCTCTAACCCCACCGGCGGATAGATGCGGTCGATGACTTCGACGGTGGGGTAGACTTCCAGTCCTTCATACTCCGGAATGCCGGTGACGCGGAAACGATAGACCGCGCCAATCAGCATCCCGAACTTGCGGGGCAGGAAAGAGGCCTGCTGAAAGGCGCCTTGCTCGGCCGTTGCGATCTGCGAATCCTGCGGTCCGCGAATTTCCACCGGCTGAAAGTATCCGGGCAAGGGACCGCCCCGCAGAAGCTGCTGGCTGCCAATCGCTCCCGGCGGCATCGCGCCTGCGTGCCCGTAGTGCACGGGATTCTCAGCGCAGGCGAAGCTCGCCATCGCCAGGCAGATCCCGAACGCTACAAACTCCCAGCCAGCAGCCTGTTTGCGAGGAAGGTCCATTGTTAAGGAACAGGTGTCAAGAGTCAGGAGTCGAGACCGCGTTGGAACAAGGGCCAAGGATCGGTTGACCCCTGGCCCCTGGTTCCTGATTCCGGCGGGTGCTATTCGCACGGCACTTCACCGCCGTACGCTTCCTGGTAATCATCACCAACCATGTGCTCGTGCTTGTCCGAGAACGGCTGCCGGAACTTGACCGGCGGCACATGAGCGTGCTCGGTAATGCTCACGTGCGACGGAGGTTTCGGATAGCTGAAGCCCGGCTTCTGCTTGACATGGATGTTCATGCGTCGAGTCGGCGGCGGTATGTGAATCTTGGTGTGATTTGTCATCACGTGCTGCTGCAGACCGGCCGGATGACCGAGCGGAATGTGCGGCGGTCCCGGAAGCCCGATTGGAGTTCCCACGGATGGCATTCCGTACTGAGGTGCGGTGATGCCGGCGCAAAGTTCCGGGGGCATCGGAATGTTGCCCATTGCGGGTCCGTACGATCCGCACGGTCCGAACGGAGCGCCATAGCCGGCGGTCATCGCCATTTCCTCGCCGCCTTCCATCGCCTCGGCTTGAGGAACCTCCAGGTCCTTGTTGCCGATCCGCGCGATCGCCAGGATGGCGCCACGACGATCGGCTTCGACGATCGGGTCAACGCCCGGATCGAGCCGCGTGCTCACCAGCGTTTCCACGCCTGCTAGCGCCAGCTCCTGGAATTCCGCGTCAGGCAAATAGATGACCTTGGTCACAAAGTTGCCAGAGAGAATCTGATCGAAGTCTTCCTCGGTGAATTGCACCGGGATTGCATTGTGATCCAAGTACGCCTCGGTGCGCGGCGTGGCCGGCCCGATCTCGAGCGTGGGATACAGCTCCACGCCGGGACGACCTGGAATGTTCGTCATCTTGAGACGATAAACGGCGCCTTGCGGAAAGTTGAAGCGACCAGGAGCAATCAGCGGTTCTGAATCGAATCGTCCCGGTTGCGAGACATCCCAGTTGACCTGCAGACCGTCGGGGCCGACGAACGCAATTTGCGATGAGCGGTTCATCATCCCGCCCATGCCGTCCATACCAGCCATGGCCATGCCGCCATCGCCCATGGGGCAGCCGCCAGGACCGCAGGGACGCCGGAAACCGGCGGGGATGACTTCGCCACCACCCATCGCGCCACCGCCGCCGGCCATCATTTCGGCGCCACCCATCATCGGGGGAGCGCCGGCCATCGGCGGACCGCCCGGCATGCCAGGGCCTGCCGCGCCGTTGTGCTGCAACATGGCGGCCGAAGTCATCATCACACCAGGGCCGGGACCATCAACCCCCGGTCCAGGATGTTTCAGCATTGCGGCCGGTGGCAGATTGTTGTGTCCGGTAAATTTTCCCAGTGGCGGGATCAAACTGGTGTTGTTGTTAAACTCACCAAAGGTGGGATGAAGGCAACCCGTAGCTGCCAGCATGGTCCCTCCCAACAAAAAAGACGCCAAGCGATACTTCATAGCTCCCCCCTGAACGAACGAGTGCGATTGGCACGTAGCCGCAGCTCTGGAAAGCTGCGACTGCGAGTCTCCAAGAGACTCGCCGACGTGGAATATGGCGTTGTTGCAAGGCGTTGTAGGGCCTTACAATGCGTCGCCGTTGGAGCCCCGTTCCGCGCAAACCGGCACGAGCCAGGACTCCAACAGTTCCTGCGAAGTATCGTCGACCCGCTACGACGTGAATCTTTGGCAAATCCGCTAAAACCCGAACATGACGAAGAGTTTGCCCAGCCTGGCCAGTCTGCTTGCTGCCGCGTTGGCCGTAAACACGGCATTGGGCCAGAACTCCCAACGCGAAGCGGGGGACGCGGAATTCCGGAAGGACCTTGACGCACCGAGCACCGAACGCCGAGTTCCCAGTTCCGAGTTACCTTCCGCCGCCCGTCTGATGGCCGATATCATTGCCACCACCCGCGCGCGCGATTCAATCTCCGCCCGTTTGCGTCACAAGATCAACATCCTCGGGCAACCGTTGGTTGGCACCGGGCTGTACCAGCAGCAGGGCAGGGGAGAGGAGCAGAAGATCCGCCTCGAACTTAAAGTGCAGGTTGCCGATCAGACGACCAGCATGCAGCAGATTTGCGACGGCACCTTTTTGTGGCAACATCAGGACCTGCTCGACAAATCCACGCTGTCGCGCATTGATGTGCGGCGCGTGCGCGAAGCGGTTTTCGATCGCCGCGGTCGGCGCAGCCGGTTTGAGCAGATTCAGCTTGCACTCTGCGGCCTGCCGAAGCTGCTTGAATCGCTCGATGCAGCTTTCGCGTTCCGGATTGTGCAGCAAGACCGCCTCGACGGAGTGCCGGTTTACGTGCTGCGCGGCGATTGGCGGCCCGAACAGTTGGCCGCCGTTTATCCCGATCATAAGGCCGGCAAGGCGAACCAGGCGGACGGGCAGGGGGTCGGGCCGGCCCCTGGTAGGTTGCCCCCGCATGCGCCCGAGGTCATTGTGCTGTTGGTGGGGCGCGATGATCTGTTTCCGTACCGCATCGAGTATCGCCGTCGGGTAGTGGCGGACGAGAATACGCCGCAGCGCACACAGGCCGCAACTCCGCTGGTGATTATGGAATGGTTCGAGGTGGCCCTTGACACGCCCATCGATCAGCGCCAATTCATCTACCGCCCCGGCGATCTGGATTTCACCGATGGCACCGACAAGCTGCTGGTGCACATGGGATTAGCGGAAGAGAAAACTCAATGATCCAGGCCAAGCGCGGGGGACAGGCACATTTTCCCGGGAACCACGTTGGACAACCTCCTGACAGAACGATGCACCTCTTGCGAATTCGCCGGGAAAATGAGCCAGTCCCCGGCCCGTGAACGGTTACCGCCGCACGATACCGTGACCAAGGTCGCTGGCTAAACGTCCCGTTG
>SXHT01000027.1 GCA_005773095.1 Planctomycetaceae bacterium | reverse complement strand
TGAGCAAATGGGGCACGAATGTAACGCCCGGCAGCTTTACGATGGGGGACCCCAGCGGCGATGGGTTCGTGGGTCAAGACGACCTGAACATTCTCTTGGCCGATTGGGGACAAGGCACGCCGCTATCTTCCGTGGGCGCGGTGCCTGAACCGAACACGATATTGCTCGCCGGCCTGGCTGGGTTGGCAACAATTCCGCTGCTCCGAGGTCGACGGAGAAAGCAGTAGCGCAACGCCCAGGAGGCGAGGGCAGTGGCGATGCTGCACCATGAGGTCACCCGGGGGGAACACGGGTCAAAGGTGTCAATGGCGAGGTCGGAAAACGGGTCAGGTCTGCTCTGTAGAAAACCATCCGTCTGAGAATCATAGATGTTGTGGGTTAGCACCCGCAATATGATCTCACGATGTTGGGACCAGTATTCGCGAGCGCGGAGTGCCGATTGCACAACAACAGGTTGTCGGCGATCAACAGAATCGCGAACCGCAACGCGCGATTGGCGCAATGCACCAGGCTGCCGGCCAGATCGACCTGGTCGCTCTGGTAGCGCGCCGGATACCAACCGGCGCGTCCCTTGAGGCAATTCGAGTTGGGGGCAGATAAATGGGGCAGATAAATGGGACATTACTTGATATCGACAGGAGGGGGGTATGGTGTCAGCTTGCGGGTATGCCGAGGAGTGCTCGTTCGATTGTCGGTGCGGAAAGAGAAATCGAGCAAGTTCGGAAATCGGCCCAACGAGGGAGTCCCTTTGGCGATGGAGAGTGAGTAGAATTAACTGCCTGGCGGCCGGGACTGGAATCGTTCCTTCGTCCCCAAGGCCCTCCTCAGGTACGATTTCCGACGCCTAAACCAATCAACGAGTCCTGGCCCCTTCCCTTTGATTTGTCCGGCAGGCCAGAAGCCTGCTGGGTGGAGTTTCGCATGCTGGTTCGGAGAACGGTTTTGGCTGACGCTGTCGTGTGCGTTTTGGGATTGCTGGCGATACCGTCCACGGTTGGGGCGGAGACCCCCCCGCCATCTGCGGTCGATGGACCGCTTACGCCCCAGCAGGCGCTCTTGGCATTTCAATGCGATCCGGGGTTGCGGATTGAGCTCGTCGCCGCGGAGCCGCTGGTCGAGAGTCCCGTCGCTTTGGCGTTCGACGAGCGGGGCCGATTGTTCGTGGCCGAAAACCGCGGTTATCCCACGGGGCCGGACGATTCGGGCCGCATCGCGCTCTTGGAAGACACCAATTGCGATGGCACGTACGATACGCGCACAGAATTCGCGGGCGGCCTCAGTTATCCCAACGGCTTGATGCCGTGGCGCGATGGTCTGCTGGTCACCTGCGCTCCCGATTTACTGTATTTGCAGGATACCGATGGAGACGGCCGGGCCGATCGGCGCAGGGTGTTGTTTACCGGCTTTGCGACCAGCGGCAGCACGCAGTTGCGGGCCAGCCACCCGACCCTGGGCCTCGACAACTGGATTTATGTCACCGGCGGATTGAGCGGCGGAAAAGTCAGTGCGCCGGACCTGCCCGAGCGGGCGGCCGTCGAAATCGGCCGGGGCGACTTTCGCTTTCGTCCGGATCGCAGCCAGTTTGAATCGGCCGATGGCGGCGCGCAGTTTGGGCAAACGTTCGACGATTATGGTCGTCGATTCGTGTGCTACAACCGCGTGCAGATTCAACATGTGGTGCTCCCCTCGCGCTACCTGCGGAGGAACCCTTACCTGACATTTGCGGCATCGGTGCAGAACTGCCCGGCGGAGATCACGGCCGAAGTCTTGCGCGGCCACGGGGGGGCCGCGCGGTTGTATCCGATCAGCAAGAACATCACCACGGCCGATTCGCACGCCGGCACCTTCACAGCTGCTTGCAGTATCACGGTTTTTCGAGGCACGAACCTGCCAGAAAAGTACCGCGGTGCCGCTTTCTCGTGCGATCCCACGGGTAATCTCGTGCACGTCGATTGGTTGAAGGCAAACGGAGCGACCTTTTCCGCCCATCGATCTCCGACCCAGACCGAATTCCTCGCCAGCCCGGACAATTGGTTCCGGCCGGTGAATCTGGCGAGCGGGCCTGACGGCGCACTTTACATTTGCGACATGTACCGAAAGACGATCGAGCATCCCGATTACCTGCCGCCGGAAATCAGCAAGTATACGGATTTCGAAGGTGGCAAAGGCATGGGGCGCATCTATCGCGTGGTCGCGGCCGAGGCAAGTCGCGATCAGCTCCAAGCGCGACGAAAGATCGCTTTGCACGAGGCCGCCACGGGCGAACTTTGTGACACGCTCAACCATGTCGACGGCTGGTGGCGTGAAACGGCGAGGCGATTGCTTTGTGAACGCAATGATCCGGCGGCAACGGCCGAGTTGCGAGTCATGGTATTGTCGCCGGCCGCGCCCACGCCGGCTGTCGCGAGTGCGCTTCGCTTGCTGGAGAGCTTTGAAGCGGTGGATGAGGAATTGCTCTTATTCGCGCTGGCCCACTCCTCGCCCGAAGTCCGCGAGAATGCAATCCAAGTCGCAGAATCTCGACTCGCGACCATGCCACGCCTGCTGGATCGGATTCTAGCGCTGGCGGACGACCCCAACCCACGCGTGCGGTATCAATGTGCATTGACGTTGGGTGAGGTGAGCGATCCGCGCACCATGGAGCCGTTGGCCAGAATTCTTGCGCGCGATGCGGCTGATCGCTGGACGCGCGCCGCGGCGTTCAGTTCGGTGGTCGGTCGCGAGATCGATCTTTTGCGGACGCTGGCTGCGAACTCTGTTTCGCCGACGGCAGAACACGTCCAACTGTTCAGCGAGCTAGGGCAGTTAGTCGGCGCGGCAACGAATCCAGACGATCAGGCAGCCGCGGTCAAGGCAGCCATCGCGCTGGTGCAGTCGCATGATTTCTCGGCGCAAGCTGCGCTGCTGGCAGGACTGGCCGATACGTTTCGGCTGCGCTCGGGCGGCGCCGGATCCAGGTTGCAGACGGCATTGGCGGGGCAAAACGGTTCGACGTCCGACGAGCAGGAATTCCTCAAAGGGCTGTTCGCCACGGCCCTAAAGATTGCTGAAGATTCGCAGCAAGACATTGGGCGGCGCCAGGTGGCGATTGCGCTTCTGGGCGACGGTGACGCGCCAGCGGTGGGTGAGGCCGTGCTGGCGCTGGTCGATGCAAAGCAACCGCTCGACGTGCAACTGGGGGCGGTGCAAGCACTGAGAAATCTGCGCGAGCCAGCGCTTGCCGGCAAGCTGCTGGAGGCCGATCGGTTCTCCGGCTATACGCCGCCGGTGCGCGAGGAGGTGCTCTCGAGCATGCTTTCGCAATCGCCCTACCTGCCGGAATTGCTCGCTGCACTTGAGTCGGAGGCGGTTCCTGTCGGCATGGTCGATTCGCTGCGACGCAGTCAGTTGACCGGACATGGCGATGCGGCGATCCGCGACCGCGCGGCCAAGGTGTTTGCCACGTCGGCGGTCGGCAACCGGTCGAAAGTTTACGAGGAGTACAAGTCCGTCCTGCAACTTACGCCCGATGCCAACAGGGGACATGGCGTCTTTGTGAAGCAATGTTCGAACTGTCATCGACTGGATCGCGAGGGGGTGCCGGTGGGACCGGATTTGTTTGGCATTCGCACGCAGTCCAAGGAGACCATTCTGCTGCACCTGTTGATTCCGGAGTATGAGATTACCCCCGGCTTCGCGACCTATGCGCTGGAGACCACCGACGGCCGGGTATTGGCCGGCTTGCTGGCTGCGGAAACTCCGAGGCAGGTCACGCTGCGGCAGGCGCTCGGCAAGGAGGAGATCGTTCTGCGCAGCGATATTGCATCGTTCGTGCTGAGCAAACTTTCATTGATGCCGCAGGAACTGGAAAAGACGATGACCAGGCAGGAAATGGCCGACCTGCTGGCGTTCTTAAAGGGCGAACGAAGCGACATCAACCCGAAACCTTAGCGCGGGAGGATTGTACCGCATCGTCACGTTGACTTGCTGACGCAATTTCTTGCTGACGTTTCGGATCGGCGTGCGTTACAACCAATTCTCGTTGTCGCCGATCAACAGCGGTTCGAGGCCGGCGTAATTGAGTACGGTTGCCGGGTCCAACTTGTACGGATCATTGAGTCCGCGGGCGAACGTATCGCGAAGGTGGCTCAGGCGAGTCTCGTCATCGGCATCATTGCGGCTCCATTCGGCCAGCAGTTCGGCCAGCGCGACCTCATGGGCGTCGTAATTCGTCGAGCCTCGCACAAGGACATTGCTGCCGAGCGTGCCGTCGAGCTTGTCCGATGCACCCTGGCCGGCGATCAGCAGGTTCCGGCCGGTGCCGCTCGTCAGGGTGTCGACGCCGTCGCCGCCAACCAGCACAGCGTTGCCGCCGCCGGCGATCAACGTATCGTCGCCGGCTTCTCCGAACAATAACGTGGTGGCCTTGACGCGTGGATCGACCGTGATGGTGTCGTTGCCCGCGCGTCCATGGACGATGATCTTACCGGTCGGCGAGAATGTACCCTTGTGGCGGCCGCCCATCCAGACTTGCACCTGGCCGTTGGCGCCCGGCATCACGGCCAATACGTCGCCGCGCACCGAGCCGCCGATGATTAGGTCCGTCACGTGGCCGCGACTCTCCGAGTCGCGATTGCCGGTCTCGGAGAGACCGGCCCACGTGGCCGTCACGTGGCCGCGACTCTCCGAGTCGCGATTGCCGGTCTCGGAGAGACCGGCCCACGTGTCCGCGAGCGCGATGCCCGCGTGCAGCACAGACACTTTGGGGGCGGC
>SXHT01000222.1 GCA_005773095.1 Planctomycetaceae bacterium | reverse complement strand
GCTCGCCGAGATCGAGCCGCGGACGCAGGTGTTCAATCTTGAAACGGGCTACCAATTCCAGGAGACGCTGGCGCTGCGCGAGCGGATCGCCGAGCGATACGGGATTGCGGTGGAGCTGCGCAGGCCGGACCAGACGGTGCAAGAGTATGAAGCCCAGCACGGCGGACCGGTTTATAAGACGAATCCCGATCAATGCTGCTTTCACCGCAAGATTGTCACGTTGCAGCGAGCCACCGTGGGCATGAAGGCCTGGATGAGCGGCATCCGCCGCGACCAAAGCCCGGACCGTGCCGCGGCGCCGATCGTCGGCTGGGACAAGAAGTTCGGCCTGGTCAAGATCAGCCCCTTGGCCAATTCGACGAAGAAGGACGTTTGGACATTCATCACGGCCCACAACGTGCCCTACAATCCGCTACACGATCAGGGTTATGCCAGCATCGGCTGCTGGCCATGCACGCGCAGCGTGATGTTTGGCGAGGACGAACGCGCGGGCCGTTGGAGCGGCTTTGCCAAGACCGAGTGCGGATTGCACTCGCAAGACTGACTCCTGACACCGGATACCTGATCCCATGAAGGTTTCCGCCAAGGCCGAGTATGCTTGTCTGGCGATGCTCGAATTAGCGGCGCGCTATGGTTCGGGGGAACCGGTGCGCATCAAGACGATCGCCGACGAACACGGCATCCCTGCCCGGTTTCTCGTGCAGATTCTGCTGCAGCTCAAGGGGGCCGGTTTCGTGGCCAGCACGCGCGGCGCTGCCGGGGGCTATCAGCTTATTAAGCCACCCGCGAAGGTTTCGCTTGGCGAAGTGATGGCGGTGATCGAGGGTCAGGATGACGATCTGAAGACAGCCGTCAGCGACCGCTCGCCCACGGGCAAGGTGCTGCAAGACGCCTGGCGGGAAATCGACAGGAAGCAGCGCAGCATGCTCAGTTCACTCACTTACGACAAGCTGATCGAGCGAGTAAGACACCAGCAGGAAATGATGTATTACATTTGACGCGGCGTAACCGTTCACGGGCCGGGGACTGGCTCATTTTCCCGGCGAATTCGCGAGCGGTGCATCGTTGTGTCAGGAGGTTGTCCAACGTGGTTCCCGGGAAAATGTGCCTGTCCCCGTCTCTTGGCCCGTGAACAGTTACGACGCAGCATCGCCATTACGCTCCGCGTGATGGGCACATTGCGAACCAGCAACCATTTCTCAGAGCGCTCATCACGCGGAGCGTGATGACTACACTCTTATGCCTGCCCCGCCATTGCTTCGGCGAGAATTCTGGACGTGCTCGGCCGCATGATCCGTGGGTCGACTTGTTTGCCCTCCAGCAGCGACTTGCGCACATCCTTGCCCGAGATGAAGACCGGCTTCTCTTCCTTGTGTAGCTCCATCAGGTCGACGCGGCCGGCCGACTCGTAATACGCGGCGAAGCCCACTTTGACTGGATGGATTTTCAGATCCCCCTTCAGCTTGCTGAAGATTTCTTGTGCATCGAAGTCGCCCCAAATGGGCGAGCCGTCGTGATACGGCGCGTCGGCATGCTTACGGCCAATGACGATATCGGTGAAGCCGTAGTTTTGGCGATAGATGCCGTGCATGATGGCTTCCTTCGGACCGCCGTAAAACATCTTGATGTCGAGACCAAGCAGAATCACGCGGTCGGGAACCGACTCCTTGCGAGGGCCCCACAGCGATGAATCGCTGTCCCCTTCCCCCAAGCTGCGGTCAGTAATCAGCGCCTCGTAGGTGTGCATGCGAATTTCAGCGTTCACGTCGTCCCCTTTGGTCTCGCCGATGAGCGGGTTCAATACCGCGCCGGCATTGTGACCCTCGCGCAACAGTGTTTCCAACCCGTAGACCAGTGCGTACTCGTGGGCCCGATGCAGCGGGTTGCGAGTCTGAAACGCCACCACGCGGTTCCAGCCCTTTTGGGCCAGCAACTTGCGGACTTCTCGCGGACTAAGCACGTACTTGCCAAACTTGCCGCTCTTGGGTTGCGGCAGCACGCGAATCTTGCCGCCCAGAAGGTGCGTTTTATCGGCGTCCCCCTTGAGCACCATGTCCGCCCCAGGGTGGTCGGTGCGATCGGTGAGATAAACGCTCTTGAGATACCGCGGCTTATCCCAGGCAAAAATGTCGCTAATTTCCAGAATCGCCACGGGCTCACCGGCCGTGTTCACCAGTGCAACCTTTTGGCCAGCCGTCAGCGTTTTCGCCAGCTCGGCAGCGACCGGCACTGACAGCGGAATCGTCCAAGCGTAGAGCTTGCCGTTGTATTCAATGACGGACTCATCCAGCACGCGGTTGTACGTCTTACTGTCCATCGGACCGGAAAGCGGACTCAAAGCGCCATCGCCAAACCGGTAAACTGTCGAGAGATCGGCATCCGAGACGGGCACCTTGGCGAGCGATGCCGCTGCTACCTTGAAAGCGTCGATTTCGCCAGCGGAAACGGTGCAGCAGACGGGTTCGGTCAAGCCGCCATGGGGGGCAATCAAATCGGGCATGGTGAGGGTCCTTAACAACAATGGTGAACATGTTTTCCAACGAGGTAAGCCAGCCAGTATACGAATCGTACCACCGCCCAACAAGGTGTTACTCGCCGCACGCAGGCGGATCTCTCCGGGACTCGCAAAAACCGTGGTGTTCGTTGCATCGAGAAGAGGTCCCAAGGTACGGCTTCACCGGTGCGTCATGACGCCACACACGGATCAAGCCACCCTCCCGACCCCCTTAGCCAGCCAGCTCTTTTGGCCCAATCGCCAGCACGACGCTCTGGGACTCGGTTCCCGGCAAGGGATACGTGGCCAGCTTGCGAATCGCCAGCTCGTGCAGCAATCCCCTGTGCCGCGCTTCCCCTCGTTCCTCGACCCAAGCGGGGCCCTTGGTCAAGAGCAGTTGATTGAAGGCATCCCAATGCGGATTGAACCACGTCAGCAGCTTTGCAATCGGCGCCACGGCGCGCGCCACAAGCGTGTCGTAGCGATTGCTCTTGAGCAGATCCTGCGCGGCCGAATGGTGGACGCGAATCGGCAACTCGAGCTGGTGAACAATATCTTCCGCCACGCGGGCTTTTTTGGCGACTGAATCGCACAGCGAGAGTTCCAGATCGGGGCGGACGATGGCCAGCATGATACCCGGCACGCCGCCGCCACTGCCCACGTCGAGCACGCGCTCTCCGGCGTCGAGAAATTTTTCCAGCCACAGGCTGTCAACCAAATCGCGGGCGACGAATTTTTCGTAGGTCGTATGCCGCGTGAGGTTGATCTTTTCGTTCCAATCCCAGAGCAGCCGTGCGTATTTTTCGAGCAATGCAACCTGTTCCTCGGGTAGCTCGATGGCATGACGAGCCAGGACAGCGAGCAAATCGTGATCTTCGGCCATGCTTAACCTTAGGGAATTCATTGCAAAGCGCCAATTGGCGGCATACACTCAATGCCTGAGAGCCGGTTCCTTTGGATACCTTCTCCAGGAGTTTCATGATGACTCGCAGTGCCGCAATCCGTCGTTTGCAGGATCGTCGCCGGTTTCTCAAAACTTCCGCCGCCGGTTCCCTGGCAGTTGGTTTTGGCGTCTGGTCGAGCCGATCGTTGGCCGAGTCAAAGTCCCCCCATGAGAAACTGAACATCGCTTGCGTGGGCACGGCCAATCAGGCGCGGTTCAGCATTGGCGGGCTCGCAAGTCAAAACCTCGTTGCCTTCACCGACGTGGACGAACGATCTCTGGGTCAGGCCGCCCAGGATTTCCCGGCGGCCAAGATGTACCACGATTTCCGCAAGATGCTGGAGCAATCGGATATCGATGCGGTGATGGTCGCCACGCCGGATCATATTCACGCCCCCGCCACGTTGGCCGCGATCAAGCTGGGCAAGCACGTATATTGCGAGAAACCGTTGACGCACACCGTGCACGAAGCTCGGCAGGTGGCCAAGGCCGCCGCCGAGATGAAGGTCGCCACGCAAATGGGCACGCAAATTCATGCCGAGCCCAATTACCGCCGGGTCGTTGAAATCCTTCAATCCGGGGTGATAGGCAAAGTGAAGGAGGTCCACACCTGGGCCGGCCGCGCATGGTCCGCCGTGGGGCGTCCCACGGAGACTCCCGCCGTGCCTGACTACCTGCACTGGGATTTGTATCTGGGTCCGGCGGCCGAGCGGCCCTACAGCCCGGCCTACCATCCCAGCAATTGGCGCAAATACTGGGCCTTCGGAGGCGGCAACCTGGCCGACATGGCCTGCCACCACATGGATCTTCCGTTCTGGGCACTCAAGCTGCGCCATCCGAGGTCAATCGCGGCCGAAGGTCCGCCCGTCGATCCCGAAGGCTGCCCCAGCGGCCTGAAAGTGACGTATCAATACGCGGCCGACGGCGAGCAACCGGCGACCACGCTCACCTGGTACGACGGCGATCGCATCCCGGCAAAAATTCTGGATATACCCACCGAAGGCGGCGGCAACATCTTTGTCGGCGAGAAAGGCCTGCTACGGGCCGATTACGGTTCGTGGAAGTTATATCCCGAAAGTGATTTCGTGGGCTACCAGCCGCCGGCGCCGACGATTCCCAATTCGATCGGCCACCACAACGAATGGATCGCCGCGTGCAAGGGGGGCGCCCCGGCGCTGTGCAATTTTGGTTACGCAGGGCCACTGACCGAAGCGGTGCTGCTGGGCGACGTGGCCTACCGCAGCGGCAAGCCGCTGGCATGGGACGCCGCGGCATTCAGGATCACCAACCACCCCGACGCAGAAAAATGGCTGTCGAAGGAATACCGTCGCGGCTGGGAACTTCCGAGCTGATGGCGACGATCGCTCGCGGCCGGACGGAGATGAGGAAACTTCGCGTGAATCGATCACGAAGCTGCGAGTATTTCAACGTGCGCAACTGGGCAAGTTGCGCGGTCGCCAGTCAAGGCTGCCGCCAGTCTTCGACGCGCAATCCGGGAATCCACGAGAAGTGCCGCGTATTGCCAGTAACCAGCACGCGCTGCAATTCCAAGGCGGTGGCCGCGATGAGTAAATCTGTGTCGCGACCTGGGTGACCACCTCGGCGAGCATCGACCCACAGGTCGGCTGCGCGGTCCACAATCGCAAGTGTGGGAACCACCAACGAAGAATGCTGGCAGAACGTCTCGAAATTCGCCAGTTGTTTGAGGGCTTGCTTTTCTTTCAGCCCACGCAATAACTCGTAACGCGTAATCGCTGAAATACTGAACTGCGGATGAATGGAAAGGTATGTCGCGGCGTGCTGAACGACGTTAACGTTTCGGCGCTTGAGCACTTCATTGACCGTATCTGTATCGAGCAGGGCGGCATCCCTGCGGTCAATCGAATTGCCGCGTCAAGTTCGCGCGGTTGAGAGCGATCGCTTCAATTTCGGCAATCTCTTGATCGGAGAGTCCCTCGTACACATTGCACCAATCGGGCAATGTTGGAGTTGAGTGCGCTTTCGTGGAAGGTTCCGACAGCGGAATCTCGATCTCTGCGAGTTGGATAATCAATCGTTGGTTGTCACGGAGCTGTCGGCCAACGACATGCTCGATGGCATGGCGGTCGCCTGCGTCAATATCCCGGACGTCGCGGACAATGCTCTCCATACAGGTAGTTTACGCCACTTTTCATCCCAAGGGCAATCCAAACATGCGGCAATCCGAAGTCCCTGAAAAACCCTCAGACTGTGAGATCTGAGGGTTAAAGTCGTTCTTACGCGGCCAGTGCCAACAGGCTCGCGGCCTGCTGGTCGGCTTCCAATCGTTCGCCGGCATTGACGCGCTTTTGAGCGATGCGGGTGAGGGCATCGACCAGGGCGAAGATCGTGAAGCGGCCTTGTTCGCGGGCGATTTGCAGGGCTTCCTTCGCCAGTTGGCGATGGATGCCTTTCTGCTGGAGGACTTTTTCGACCTCCTCGGCGTCGGTGCCGAGTGATTCGATCATGGCCTTCTTCATCACCCGTGCGAAACGATCACGGCGTTCGTCACGCTTGGTCACAAGCGACTCGATCGCACGTCGCACGTCACGGAGTGCATCGTGCACGCCGGCAGTGTGCTTGCGAGTAATCTCGACGACTTCAGTCGCGTCCCAAACGATATGGTTTTGGCACACGGCTTGAAACCAGAACGTGGTGCAAGCGACTTGCTGTCGAGTCGCCACCTGGGAATGTGCCTGAGCAGGCACCGCCCCCTGCGTCGATCGCAGGGGGCGCTTTTACGATGTGTCCGCTTCCTGCCAACCGAACTTTGTAAGGCGACATGCCGCAGGGGTACCTTGGGATACGTGCGACGCACCATGATTTGTTACGGCAAGGTGATCGGACTCATTGCGCGGGCGCTCGCGACCTCGGGGTGCTGGGACGAGCCGTCCGATTACTACGCTCCCCAACCGGGATATTTTGCGCGACAAGCGTGCGGCAATCTTCTCAAAATAGATTGTGGTGACGCCTGAAATGGCCCCGAGTATTACGTTTCACGAACGGCACGAAGATGGAATTCGACCATCTATCCAGGGTGAGCACTTGGGGAGATGGAATACATGAAGACGCGGCTGACTTGCGACCCACGCTTTAGTTTTTTGGTTCGACCATTAGAGCCAGTCACCGATCTTCAACCACACTTGCGAGCTGTGGCTGAACGAATGACCGGTATGTACGCGTACACGGCGGAGCCTGGCTGCTGCATTCTCGTAAATCGCAAGGAGTCGGTCAATTGGCTTGCGAAGCCGAGTAGTAGGACTTGAGTGTCTTGTCCCAATCGCGCCGGATCTTAGCGGTACCGTTGCTGACGGCGCCAACGTCTAGGAATTGATCTCCCGTCAACACGAGCAACCCCGTTGTCGGTTGTTTCACCTCCAGAGTCAGCTCGTCGCCAGTCAAGCGAATGTTCTTGAACCCCTCGCAGCGGTTGGCTATGTGGTTTGGATGAAACTGGAGTGATCCCGACAGGAACTGTAAACAATATCGCCGGACGTTCGAGATGCGGATCTCGCCGATCTGGCCAAAAAAGTTGCCGAAGCCACAGTAGTTGAAGCCGCCTCCGTACCTGGCGTAGCCGTTCAGACGCGTGATGACACTGAATTGGGCCTCGTGCTGCCGGTTGTTCACCAGTTTCCGCCCGTCCGGGTTGTTCATCTGCCAGACAAGTTCACCGTCAAGAAACAATTGATGCAAGTCCTCAGCATCGCTGTATTGCCAGGCCACGTGATGCCACTCGGTGTCCTTGATGCCTGCGTCGGCCGGATCGCCCACAATACCTTTGGGGCGATGCCACGGGTGCAGATCCATCAATGCCTGGTCAGGTTGCGCGCCGAGAAAATGGACCCCGGGGGCCATGCTTCCGTCGGTGGAATTGATGTCGGAGAGGTACAGCTCCCAAACGCCACGCTCGGTTCTGTCATAGGTACCGCAAATGTGCCCGAAATGGAAAGGCTGGTTGGTTGGCCCCTCTTTGTCACCAAAAGCTTCGATCGGCCCGCCACGTCGAACCCACGCTTCTACCGTCCACTCCTTGTCGCACGTTTTCAGGTCGAGCTTGGGGTTGCCTTTCACGGGAGTCGCCCAGCCGTGCTCACCATGCCCCGTATCCTGCGGGAATCGCCCCTCGCGGCCGGGCCAGGAAAATCGCCTGTCGCCGCCCATGTTCGTCCAGGTCAGGGCCAGCTCCTGGTCTCCCATCACGTCGGGGATCATTCGGCCATTCAGTCCCTGCCAATCATATAGCACTACTGTATGCTTGTCGGGTCCGATCACGCGAAGGGCGTCAGGCAGTACCTTGAGCGTCAGTTCTCTCTCATCCTTCAGACCGTTGGCGCCGGCCGCCTCGACGCGGATCGTGGCTTTGCCAGTATCGGCTGGCGTGCCTCGCAGTTCGCCCGTGCGACTGTCGAGTTGAACGCCCTCGGGCAACCGACCGGTGAGGACTGTCCACCGCACAGGCTGAGCCATGTGCTCTGTCCTTATCGTGGTCCGGTATTCGGATCCCGGAAAGGCTGGCGGCAGGGATTCCGTAATGATCCGCCCTTGCTCGACATTCACAGCGAACTTGTGCTGGTCTGTCTGGTTTCCTTTGTCCGTCGCGCGAATCACAAAGGCCTGTTTCTCAGCCGCGACGGTGGCTTTCCCACGCAATGTGCCGGTAACACTGTCCAGCTCCAATCCCGTCGGAAGTTGTCCTTCCACTGTTTCCCACTTCACATCGCCCTGGGCGGCGTCCGCCGCAAGCGTCACCGAGTAGGGAACCTGGAGTCCCGCCACGGGCAGTTCCTCACGAATGATGGACAACCGCTCGGCCGCCGGGTAGCGCATGATCTTCGAGATACGGATCTCATCGATCTCGCCTTCAAAGTTTCCAAAATTGAGATAAAATGGCGGATCCTGCGAGTGGAAAAAACCGCCGACCACAAACGGCACACCGACGTTCTCGGCGTCGTTGACGACCTTGCCTTGCTGGTCTCCGGGCAGGGGAAGCTGGACCTTGCGGATCAGTTTGCCGTCGAGAAAGAAAAAATGCGTTTGGTCCCGATAGCGGAACTGCCAGGCCACGTGATGCCATTGATTGTCAATGATCAGGGCGGGCTCCGCGCCGGTGAAGTTCCCGAACTCGGCCAACAACAGGCTACTGGTGTCGTGATTGGGATCCTTGCCCCGCGGTGAGCCCATGAAGCGTGCGGACGGGGCAATGCCGTTTTTCAGCGGGCCTTGCTTCGGTCCACTGTTCAGCGAGAAGTTCCAGCCGCCACGCACCCCGACGGGGAGACCGAAACCTTCGTCTTCGGTGCCGCAGAGATTGGCATAAGTGCCCGCGCCGTCCTGGCCGCCTTCGCCGGTCTAGCGCACCCAGGCTTCGATGGTCCAGTCTTGTGTGCAAGGC
>SXHT01000221.1 GCA_005773095.1 Planctomycetaceae bacterium | reverse complement strand
CGTGCAGGCGACCACGCACCCGTCCATCACAGCAGAAGCACCCAACGTGCCGCGGCGGCGCCGGTCGCTACCAAGAGTATTGCCACGACGGCGGCGAATCGCAACCGGCCGCGCATCTGGCCTGACGTAAGAATGTCCAGCTTCAGATAGCCGCATGCGACCGCCAGCAAACCCAACACGATGCCTGTCGTGATCGCCACCCGACCCAGCCGGTCGGCAACGACCGTTGCCTGAAAACGCCGATTCAACTCCCCCCGCGCTTCGCCGTCGAACTCCAACAGCGCGTGCGCCTGTTGCATTGGGCCGACCGTAGCGCTGGTGACGGTCTCCAGGTAATTGCCTTTGCAAAGTCGCTGGATGAGTTCATCATCCAGTCCGACCTGCCGAGCGGCATCCGGCCCCAAAACCTCGTCCGCATAGTGCATGACGGCATCGCGAATCTTGGGCGCTAACGCTTTTTGGCACTCGGCTGGCGTGACAAAAAGTCCCGACTTCACCGTGGTCCGATAGATCGTGCCTTGCAAGCCAGCCGGCTGATCGACCCAATCAGGCTTGGGCGTTACTCCGTCGCGGCTCTCTGGGCCGGGCTTTGAGTCTGGGAGCGACTCGGCGACGTGGGTCGACGATGCGGGCGACGCTGCTGCCGGCGTCGCAGGTTCGGCGGATGACGAGGCGCAGGGGCTCAACAAGATCGACATCAACGCCAGTCCGGCCGTGCCTGTCGAACCGTTGAGCGCAAGCGCCCACACCCCGACCACCAGGTCAGCGAGTCCTGCCAGGATGATTGATCCCCTAGGGAAGATCATTTGTGACCTCGGTCAGATATTGTTGGCGGTTCGAAACGAGGGGGGCCTGGCGGGATTCCAAGGACTTGCCAATTGCACGGCAATCGACACGGTTGCCGTGACCATAAAACCCCATGGCTGCGGAAACGGCCAGACAAAGTTGAGCAGCCACGCGACGAACATCGCCGACATCGTGGCCCACAAGCTCAGCCGGGCCTGCCGCGCGGGATCGGCCGCTCGCCACCAACGTACCAGCAGGAACAGGAAACCGAAGTACGCCAGAAAGGCATTCAGCAGCGGCGCGCCATCGCTGCCGTAGAAACTCTTGGGAATGTGCGTGTCGTCGACCGGACGAATCACAATCTCAAACGGCAGATCGACCCGTAGACCGGCGTGGACTGCCCAGGCCAACGCGCCCAACCCCAGGCCCGCCACCAGCATCACGAAGCGTCGCATCGCGGGCTCACCCCGATCTCGCTCCCAAAAGCTTGCGGGAATCAGGATTCCCCATGCGCCCAACGTGCTCACCAAAGCCAGCCAGGCATATTGTTCTGTTTGCGGCGGCTGACCCCGCAACAGCACCATCACCAGGCTGATCACCATCGAGGCCAGGGCCGCGATCAAAAGCGATCCCAACGATTCCGCCAATCGCTCGCGCGGCGGCTTGCCGGAAACTGCCGGCAAAGCGCCATTGGCCAGGCTGGCGACCGGCTGAACGGCAGCTCGCCTTCCGTGCATCCGTGGCTGGTGCGCCGGACCGCGCCGCCGATGACGAGCGAACATCGACCGCCGCCAGATCGCGCGCAGCAACCGATAGATCAAATAAAACACAGTCGCCCAGATCAGCAGCGGCAAGATGCGATTCGCCGTGCGCAAGGCGACGATCACCGCGGCGACCGCGATCAAGACTTTAATGGGGGTGGCCAGTTGGACGTTGTGCCAGCGGGTCGCAAGCCCGCCGAACGTCGTTCGCAGCCAGCGCCAAACAGGCTCTTCGTCGTCCGTGCCCGGAAGCGGTGAATGCGATTCTGCGTCCGCCGCCGGCCGGTTGATTCCTGGCGGCAATGCCGGGCCGGCTCCGCGCATGGAATGAAACGCGGGGGGCGAAGTCGCAGCCGGCAACGCGGCGATCAACTCTTCCACCCTGCCGAATCGCAGCGTGGGATCCTTAGCCAGTGCCCGTTTGACCAGATCGCGAAACGGCTCGTCGAGCGACGCGACATTCGGCTCGGCAGTGAGGTGCTTCATCAGCACTTCGCCCACGCTTTCGCCCTCGAACGGCACGCGTCCGGTGAGCATTTCGTAGAGAATGATTCCCAGCGCGTAGATATCGATCTCTTTTCCATAGCGGCCATTCGCCACCTCTGGCGCCATGTAATGCACCGTGCCGATGCTTTCCGTCTGGCCGCTGCGGCGCGAGCAAGAGATAAACTTGCTCAGCCCATAGTCGCCGAGCTTGACCACGCCTTCGTCGTTAAAGATGTTGCCGGGCTTCAGATCGCGATGCACGATGCCGCGATCGTGCAGGTAGGCTACGCCCGCGGCAATGCCGTGCATCCACTCCACCACATCATGCGCTGGCAGGCCATTGGGCGAGCGCGCAAGCGCGTCCTCCAGCGACTCGCCGGCGACATACTCCATGATCACCCAGCAGTTCCCGTCGTCGTCGTGCTTGACATCGTAGAGCGCCAGGAGATGCGGATGTTTGAGATTCAGGCATTGAGTAACGCCACGCAGCTCGACATCCAGATTGTGTCGGATGAGCTTGATTGCAGCTTCCTTGCCGGCGTCGCTGACGGCGTAGTACACTTCGCCAAAGCCGCCGCGGCCGACTCCCCGCTTGATCGTGTATCCCGGCAGCGGGCGCGCACCGCTGGCGTAGGCAAACTTCATTGCCACGGATCGCGGCAGGACTTCGGGTTCTGGCGCCTGCGAGTTCATGGATTCTTTCAAGCGGATTCCATGCTGAAGGTGAATTCATCGCCGACCACTTGGGCGCCGGGCTTCACCAGTCCGCGGCGCTGGCAGACCACGCCGCCGACGGCGAACGCACCCTCCGTGACACAGTATAAGCTGTCCCCCAGATGATGCAGCACAACATTCCGCGACCAGCCACGGCAGACAATATGGCTGCTGGCGGCCGGGCCAAGCACGCAAGTCTCCGCCATCAGCACAATTCCACTGGTCGTGGGCTGCGTGCGATGTCGGCTGGCAATCTCCAGGCAGGCCGTGGTGCTCAGCGGATTGGGCTGTCGCAATCGCAACTCCACGCCCCGGCCCAGCTCCAGCGTCGCGCCGTCCCCCACGATCGTCGTGCGGTCAATCGTTCGGCCATTGACCCGGACGCTATGCACCGGTTCCACCAGATAGCTTTCGCCGTCGCGCCGCAGCGTGGCATGATGCCGTGCCAGGTCGGCGAAGATCGGCACCTCCACGTCGTTCCCCGGCGTCATTTGCCCAATCCGTACACGATCGCCGGTGCTGACCAGGTAGCCGCCGACCGCGTCGATCCACAACAAGAAGCGATTCGAATCGGTCGGCTTCGGCATAGCGGTTTCGCCCGGCGCCACCGTCGGACGCAGCTCGGCGGAAATGAATGATGTCATCATGATACCACTATTTCGCGTCCGCCACGTGTTCGCCGCTTGCGCCAAAATATTCGCTCACCTGTTCCAAGATGTTCGCCGGGGTGGGTGCCTCGAGCGGAATCTCGCCCTGCAACTTGTCTTCCACGTTCACCATCCGCTCGGCTACGTTGAGCCGCGTGCGGACATCGGCAATCAGCTCGCGGGCACGGCCCAGTTGGCTGTCGTCGATGTGATGGCTGCTGGTGGTCCGCGCCACTTCCACCATCTTCAGTCGGGCTTCCAGGTTTTCTACGTCCACTTCAAGCTGGCGCTTGGCGGCCAGCATGCCTTCAAACTTTTGCCGGGCCGCGTCGAGACTGCGGGTACGGGCCGTGCGAATATCGCGCAGGCTCGCCAGCGTGGCCTCGTGCGTCTTGTAGCGCTCGAAGCGGTGGGCCAGGTCGGCCTTCACTTCGTCGGTTGTGTACTTGCGATTGCCGTACTCGAACGTATCCCTGGCACTTGACAAGTCGGATTTCAGCCGAAATATCTCCGCCTTGTCCTTTTCCAGCTTCGCTTCCATGTCGCCGATTTGTCTCTCCGCCCGTTCGACTTCGACTTCCTCCTGGGCGATCACATGCATGTTGCGGCGAATTTCCGGCACCAAATCCTTGACCAACTTGCGGGCTCGTTCGATCTCGAAATCCACGGGAACGCTATTGCGGACGGCATCCTTCATCCGGCCGGCTGCCGTGGCCACGTAGCTGAAGGCGTCACGGCCAAAGAAGAACCCGCCGACGAGTGCTGCCGCGGCGGCCGTCATCACCATTTTATGCAGTCGAAACAACATGATCTCATCCTCCCTTATAAAGTGAAACCCATCGCCCACCCACGGCCATCGGAGGCCGCCCCCGTTTGGTAATTCGCCGCCCCAGCGCGAATGTTGGAATATTTTGTCCGGCCGATCATGTTTTCATCCCGCCCCGCCTGCCGGCCGAGGCGGGCCGGGCAGTGCAGCCGTCGCGCTCCGCCTGATGTTCCTCAAGCGGAGCGTGAGGACTACCCTCGTGATGGTGTGGTACATTGTAATCCTTGATTGAGACGCATTCGGTGCGGGAGAACGGCAAAGTGGTGGCGGCGTCCAGGATTCGCCGCGGCGGAAATCCGCCGGGCGTTGTGGCTCCCGCAAGATCAACGCGTTTTCTTGGGTGAGTTGCGGCACACGGGACCGTGCCTGCTGGATTGGCGAGCTTCCATGGCGAGTGACGTTGCGAAACTTGTTGATCAGATCCACGCTTCCGGCAAGCAGCTTGTGCTGGTGGTCAATGGCGGCAGCGAGGCGATTTCTTCGCTGCTGACCGTGCCCGGCGCGTCGCGCAGCGTGCTCTTGGCAATCGCGCCGTATTCTTCCGCCGCGCTCGCTGAATGGCTCGGATCGCGTCCGGAGCAGTTCTGCTCGGCGCGAACGGCGCGGGCGATGGCAATGGTGGCCTATGAGAAGGCTCGGCAACTTGCGGGGCTGCCTCGGAATGTCGGGAACGAAACCCCTGAGTCCAACCTGCTTGGCGTCGCCTGCACCGTCAGTCTGGCCAGTGACCGTGCCAAGCGCGGATCGCATCGCTTTTTCGTCGCCACGCAAGCCGCCGACAGCACTACCTGCTTGCAGGTGGAACTTGAAAAAGGCCGGCGCCCGCGGGCCGAGGAAGAGCGATTGGCGGCACGGTCGATCCTCAGCGAGATTGCAGCCGCCTGGGGTGGAACCGATCACCCGGCGCTTGAACTGACGCAGCATGAAGCAGTCACACGATCGGCGAAAACGGCGCCGGCCTCCTGGCAGGCATTGCTCGCCGGCAACCTGCATCGCGTCCGCATGCGCCGGGGACCGGCTCAGTCCGCGGAGTCTTCCTGTAAAAATGTTCCTGTCCCCTTTTATGCGGACGCCGGGATTGGATCCCAATCGCCGCAGGCCTTGTTTCCGGGTGCTTTCAATCCGCTGCATGGGGGCCATCGTGGGATGGCCAAGACAGCGTCGCAACTGCTTGGAGTGCCCATCGAGTTCGAGATTTCAATCGCGAACGTCGACAAACCAGCGCTCGATTTTATCGAGATCGATGAGCGGCTTAAACAATTTACCGCGGATGAAACCGTCTGGCTCACGCGTGCGCCGACGTTCGCCGAAAAGGCGGCGCTGTTCCCCGGCGTCACCTTTATCGTGGGCGCCGATACGCTCGAACGAATCGCCCTTCCACGCTACTATCAAGAACAGATCCCCGGCATGCTTCAGGCGATCGAGAAGATCGCCGCCGCCGGCTGCCGTTTCCTGGTCTTCGGCCGCAAGGTGAAGGAGGCCTTCCAGGGTCTTTCCAACCTTGATGTGCCCCCCTCGCTGAAAGCCTTGTGCCAGGAAGTGCCCGAGTCCGACTTCCGCCAAGACATCTCCTCGACGGACCTTCGCAAGCAGCAAGAGCGATGACACCGCGTCAATGCCGATCAGGGGACTTCCGCCGCGGAACTCGTTCCCGTGGGGCAACGACTGGCCGCTCGATTGAGAATCGCGGGAGAATCCGTCGCCATTCGAGATTGTCTCGGTGGTGTGACGATTGATCGACCCAATCAACCGACCGGACAATCTTTCAATCGATCTATTCGCGATTGCTTGAAGGTCCTATCATTTCGATCGTTTGCGTGTCGCACGCAAATTGTCAATCGCGGCTCGGGGAGCCGCGGCTGCGTGAGCGGAGACCGTGCCCATGTACGGATGGCTGGGCGATTTCGTGGCGCGGCGGTGGCCGTGGGTGATCGCCCTCTGGGTGCTGATTGCCGTCGGTCTGAATCGCGCTGCGCCGCGCTGGGAAGATGTCACGCACGACGGCGATCTGGCCTATCTGCCCGCGTCCATGCCGAGCGTCGAAGGCCAGTTGCTCTTGAGTCGGGCGTTTCCCGACAACCTTTCGAAGAGTGAACTCGCGATCGTCATCGAGCGACCTCGCGGCAAGCTGTCGTCCAGCGATCTTGCATGGGCCGACAATCTTGCCGAAGTCTTCGAGCCGCTCGCGAAGGAGCTGGGCGTCGTCGAGTTGTGGACGCGAAATACGGACGTTGTCGGCGCCAATCTGACAAGCAAACCGTCGGCGGCCGGGCAGGCAACGGTCATTTTGCTCTCGCTTCGCAACGAATTCATGGCGACCGACAATATCCGCGTTCTGAAACGCGTGGACCAGGTGCTGGCCGATGCCAGATTCAACGGCGACATGCCCGAGGGATTGCGCGTCGGGCTCACGGGCGGCGCGGCGGTCGGCGGCGACATGCTGCGTTCGGCAGCCGAGAGCATCAACAACACCGAGCTGACGACCGTGGTGCTGGTGATCGTGATCTTGCTGGCCGTCTATCGAGCGCCGCTGTTGGTAATGGTGCCGCTGGTGACGATCGGCCTTTCGTTGTCGGTTGCAACCAACCTGCTGGCGCTGTTGACGCAACTGGGACAACTGCCGGGATTCGACTGGTGGAATTTCAAGGTCTTCACGACGACCAAGATCTTTATCGTGGTGATTCTGTTCGGCTCGGGCACCGATTGTTGTCTGTTCCTGATCGCGCGGTACAAGGAGGAATTGGAGCGGGGTCTGGCAAGCGGGCTCGCGGTGGCGGCGGCACTGGGGCATGTGGGTGAGGCGCTCGTTGGCAGCGCGGCGACCACGATTCTGGGTCTTGGCATGATGTTCTTCGCCGATTTCGGTAAGTTCCGCAACAGCGGTCCCGCGATCGCGCTCTGTTTGTCGGTGACGTTGCTGGCCTGCCTGACCTTTGCTCCGGCGATGCTGCGCGCGACTGGCGCGGCAATCTTCTGGCCGTTTGCCGCCCCTTCGCCGAATCGAAGGTCGCGGCATGCACTTACCGGCGGATTCTGGCAAACGACCAGCGAGTTCGTCGTCGCTCATCCGGGCTTCGTGCTGGCGACCAGCCTGCTTGTGCTCGTTCCGTTTGCCTGGCTGGGGCGGGACGTGCATGTGACCTACGACTTTCTTAATGAACTTGATCCCTCGTGCGCCAGCGTGCGCGGCACCGAACTCGCCAGGCGTCATTTTGCCGCCGGCAATTTGAATCCGATCACGGTCCTGGCATTCCAGCGGGGCAGCAGGTTTGACCGTCGCCAGGGGGAGCAACAGATTGCCCGGCTGACCAGGCAGCTTTACGAACTACCGGGCGTCGAAAGCGTGCGCAGCATCGCCGAACCGCTGGGCAATCGTCCCGGGTTTTTCCAGCCGTTTAGCCCTCAGGGGCTGCGCAAGCTGGCTGCTCGGAAACACCGCATCACGCAGGCGGCATTCGTCACACAGGTTGCCGAACTGAATGGGAGCGTGGCGCGATTCGACGTGGTCTTTAACGACGAGCCGTTCTCGCCCGCGGCGGTGGATTTGCTCAATCGCATCGATGCGACGCTGGAAGCGCTCAGCGGCGATGCCCATTCGGCGTGGCACGGCGCGCGGTTCGCAATGATCGGCACCACGGTCGGCATTCGCGACCTGCAACTCGTCACCGAAAGCGATCAGTTGCTGATCCAGCGCTTAGTTACGGTGGCCGTGCTCGCGGTACTGATTGTGATTTTGCGGAAGCCGGTGGTCAGCATCTACCTGATCGCCTCGGTGCTGCTGAGTTACTATGTCACCGCCGGCATCACGCAGCTTGTCTTTAGCTGGTGGTTTGGTGATTCGTTTCATGGTCTCGACTGGAAAGTCCCGATCTTTTTGTTCGTGATCCTGGTGGCGGTCGGCGAGGACTACAACATCTATCTGCTGACCCGCGTGCTCGAAGAGCAACGCCGCCTCGGTCCGCTGGCCGGCTTGCAACAGGCAACCGCGCGCACAGGCGGTATTATTACCAGTTGCGGCGTGATCATGGCTGGCACCTTCATTTCGATGATGACCGGCAGCCTGCGGGCGATGTTGGAACTGGGATTCGCACTGTCGTTGGGCGTGTTGCTCGATACCTGCATCGTGCGACCGCTATTAGTGCCGGCGTTCCTGTCGCTACTTGAACGCGTCCGCGCCCGAGTCGAGAATCGCTGGCAAGCGGGTACACCCGCTGCCGCGGGTAGTGGCTCGTAGCGATGCGGCTGGTTTCAGGTGGTTGGCCAGTAACCGTTCACGGGCCAAGAGAGGGGGGACAGGCACATTTTCCCGGGAACCACGTTGGATAACCTCCTGACAGAACGATGCGCCTCTCGCGAATTCGTCGGGAAAATGAGCCAGTCCCCGGCCCCTGAACGGTTACGTTGCCCTACAGAAACTGATAACGCGGCTTAGAGTTCCATCAAGTATCGTAAGCGACTCTCCACCTCTGCCATCGTCGGAGCCTTCGCCCAACCAAGGCGCTTCGTAAGTCGTTCCTTGGCAATGCTGCGAACGTCCTCGCACTTGATGTAGCTGAGCGACTTCAGCCCTCCCGCCGGCGGCGTTATCGGCACATGTGAGCGAATATTGTTTTTCTTCGAAGTGATCGGCAGTACGATCACCAGTTCGGCGGGACTCTCGTTGAACAGGTTCGAAGACACGACCAGCACAGGCCGATGTCCGGCTTGTTCACGTCCGCGAACGGGATTGAGATCGGCGTACCACACCTCGCCTCTTGCGGGGTCTTTCATCGGATTCATTCTCCAGGCCATCGGCGAGCGTTGCATCCCAGGTTTTGCGCTCGGCAAGTTCGACCGCCCATGCCTTAGGGTCGCTTCGTAGTCGTGCGTAGTCCTCGGCCAGGCCTTTGAGGAACTGCTGCCGCTGATAGGCTTCCACGGCGCGTTCCAGAATTTCGGGCATCGAAGCGCCGACTTGCTCGGCCAGCTCCTTCAGCTTTGTGTGAGTGCCGGGTTTAATGCGAACGGTTTCACTGGGCATGGAAAACACCTTAATCGAGCACTGGTAGTATACGATTATGTATCCATATTTGTCAACCCTAGCCCACGGCCAATCAGTTATCCGCGGTAGGGCCGGCTGTGCCGGCCGGATTCGCGTGACTTTACCATCCACGGCCGGCAAAGCCGGCCCTACCAGGTTGCCGAACTGGCATCAGATCCTAACAAAGATCTTCTTGCGATACAGCCAATACAGGATCAACCAATACACCAGCAGCACCGTCGCACCCGTAAGCAGCGGTTCGTAGGTTTCGCCCAACACTCCAAACGGTCGTTCGCCAACGTGTGTGTGGAAAGAGCCGATCACGAAATGCTCAAAGGGATCGGCCATCGCGTAGGCCACAATGGAGTTAGCCCCGATCACACGTAGCGGGAACGACCAGGCTCTCCAGCCCAATACATCCACCACTCCATGGAAGGCCGCCAACAGCAGGAAGCACCAACCGCCGCTGACCAGCACCCAGGACGGCGTCCAGATTCGCTTCACGCTGGGGCATAAGCCGAGCCGATCGATCGCCAGACCGAGCGCCAGACTTGCGATTCCCATCAGGATGAAGCGGCCTCTCTTTCGCACAGGCGGGCTTTCGTCGCGCAGCCAACCTCCGGCGATCAGCCCCAGAATCATTGTGGCTAGTGTGGGTATAAAGCTGAGCGTCAGATATCCGCCGAGATTAAACGCGAATCGCTCGGCCCTGGGAAACAGGTTCAGAAACCAGACATCAAACGCCCAGCCCAGATTTGAGTTCTTATTCCAGTGTGCGGCGAAGCCCTCGGCATGGCAAGGCCACGTGGCGGGAACGCCCACCGCCGTGTAATCGAAGTTGGCCGGCGGCAGTGGGTAGAGTGCGAACGCAGTCCAATAAGCTATCAGGATGGTCACCAGCCCCACCCACTGCCATCGCCCGCCGCAAAGTCCCAGCAGAAATAGGGGCAAGTAACCAAGGCCGATCTGTGAAAGCGTGTCGGTGAAGATGAAGTTGGTCTGCGGTTGGCCGATCGAGCGCAAAAAGATTCCCAAACACACGAGAATTACGGCGCGCCAGGCGGCGTGCAGTGACATCCAACCCAGCGACTGCCCACGCGCCAGCCGGCTGGCCAGCGAATACGGCAGCGCGACACCCACCAAAAACGAAAACGACGGCTGAATCAAATCGTGCAGCGAGCAGCCGCCCCAATCGACATGCGATGTGCCAAGCCCAATCCATCGCCATACCGCACGATCCGGAAACGATTCGGCTACGGCCGGCAGGTGCAGCACCTCGGCCATCATCAAGAACCTGACCAGGCCGCGGTACGCGTCGATCGACTGCACCCGCAGCGGCGGAGAGGGAAGCACAGCAGGAGTCTCAGGCATCGGCCACCATCCGCACGAAGGCGAAAATGGAAGTGGTCGATTCTAACCGGAACCCGCCGGCCAATGCACGTGGTGGTTATCTTTGGCTGGCATCTTTTTCAACGGCGCCGCGGCGTTGAAGCAGTCGGGCGACGAGCCAGCAGGCGACGGCCCAGGCCATTCCCGCGGTCCAACCCGCCAACACGTCGGTTGGATAGTGGACTCCCAAATAGACGCGGCTGATGCCGATCAAGATCGTGAGCACCACGGCGACGAATAGAAAGTACGCTTTCAGGCGACGCTCTTCTACGAAGCTTGCCAAGAGCGCGCCGAGCGTGAGAAACACCGTCGCAGCAAGCATCGAGTGACCGCTGGGAAAAGAGCTGGTGTAGACCCTGGCGAGATGCGGCACCACAGCGGGCCGCGGCCGCTCGAAGAACCACTTGAGAAATGAGCTGACGGCGAGTCCACCCAACGTGGCCACGAGAACAAGAATCGCCGCTCGGTACCTGTTTCGCAACCACAGCCAGCCAACCACGGCGGTGGTCAGCAGCGACAAGCATGCGACGCCGCCCAGAGCCGTCAGATCGCGCCCGACTTCGGCCAGCCATAAAGGACCAATCGGCTCTGCGAGATTGCCGGGACGTCGCATGGCTTGCACGGCCCACGTATCAAACTTCGCGGTATCCCCCTCGGCGACTTCGTCAGCGATTTTCACGAACCCCCAGATTGCCGCTACGATCACCAGAAAGGCAATTTGAACGCTCAGTTCATGCGAGCCAATCCAGTCAATCAACTGACGAAAGCGCTGCCGTTGCCGCGAGTCTGGCGGTCCTCCCGACGGCGGTGCAGCATGCTTTGACATGATTCCATGAAACCCGCTACCGAAGCAGATTGCCCGTTTTGGCAGCCATTTCGGCGAATTGCTTCGACTGTTTTGAGTTGCCCAGTTTAGCGTGCATGCTCGAGAGGTTGCCATAGGGGACCGCCAGGGCATCTTTCGAAAACGCCTGATCGGCCACCGCGACTTCCATCAGCTTGGCGCCCTGTTGCGTCAGTCGGACGGCTTCGTCACGCTTGCTGGATTCCCAGTAGGAGACGGCCATGCTCACAAACATTTCTCCCAGTCGGCCCCCCTCGCCCGCGGCGGATGGCGGCGCCGACGCTTCCAAGAGTGGAACGGCTTTGTCGTACCAGGCAACCGCCTTGCGATGCTCCTCCTTATCGATCGCCTGAACAACACCCAGGCGATAGTAAACCTTGCCCACCGTCTGATCGCGGCCTGGCCAGCTTTCACCGACTTTGCCTGACTGTTCGAAGTATGCCAGGGCTTGCTGACCAAATTGCGTGGCTGCATCGGGATTGCTCTGGTTTTGCGCGATGAGCATGGCGCTGGCCATGGCTTCGCCGAGCTGCCAGGCGAGCATCTGTCGGCGCGAGCTGCTCGGCTCGTCGGCCATCAGCGCGCGGCCAAGTGCGTTCATGGCGTCGATCGTCTCGGTCAGATCCGGCGCGCCCTTGGTGCCCGCGAAGGCATGCAGCGTTTGCTGGTACACGCGCAGGCGAAGCGCCTCGCCGGCCAGGTCTTTCTTGATGACGCTGTCGCAAAAGGCAGTCGCCCGATCGATCCACTTGGGCACCACTTTGGGCTTCTGCTGCCAGTTGCCCCAGGCGATGTCGTGGGCAATCGCCAGATGGGCATCCATGAGAAGTTCTCGGGCCGCGCGACGAACCGGACCGGCGGTCTTCTTGGAAGTCTGTTCGGCAAACCTGATCGCAAGAGTATGATGTTGGATGGCTTGATCGAACGCGCGAGATTGTCCCAGCGCCAACGCGTCACCCCACACCATCTGAGCATGAGCGCGGACGAGCGCCGGAATCTTTTCCTCGCCGGCGAGCTTCTCAGCCACCGCTGCCGCCTGCTTGAAATCCTGCTGATGGAGCAGGATCTTGGCGTGCGTCAGGCGATGCTCCGCGTCATTCGGCGAAAGGGCCAGCGCCCGCTCGCTCGACGCGAGTGCCTTGTCGAACTGTCCCAGTTCGCAGAACACGTTTGCTTGGATCGCGTGGGCCCGGTCGTAATCCGGATCGATTTCGATTGCGTATTCCAGATCCAGCAACGCCTCCGCCGGACGCTTTTGCCAGTTCTTTTCCGCCCGGGTGACAAACGGCTGCGCGTTAATTGGCTCGATCACAATTTGGGCCACTTGCACGGGAGTGCCCGGCGCGAAGCCGAACAGCACGCCGCGCTCGGGAAATGCCATGCCCAGCATCTGCCCCTTGGCGTTGAAGATGGTGGCCGGCTCGACGTCTTCGAGGTTGAGCTGCCCGACGAGCACCGACGGCTCGACCAGCTTTTCGAGGCGCAAGACGATGGTGTCAACTTTGCCGTCCACGACCGTGGCCACCACGTCCTTAAACGGTTTCATGTGGTGGACATGCTGAGTTCCCGTTCCATCCTTGCGCACCTGCGTTGCCGGTCCCCAGGCTTTTTCCAGCTCGTCCACCGTGGTGATGCCGGGCACCACCCCCTTGAAGCTCGCGCCTTCGACCGCCGGTCGCGCGGTCGCCGCATCGTGATTGACAGAGCCGGCCTCCGCTTCTGCGTCGGCATCGACGGGCGGCGGCACGTCGGATCCGGGTTCATGGATGGGCGCTACTTCCTCGGCGGTCGATTCTTCGCCTGTCTCCTCCCGATCGGTCTTGGACTTGCCATCCGCGGAGAAATCATCGCCTTCGGACTCTTGGGTGGCGCCGTCTTCCTCGGCGGGAAGTTCGGACGGCGTTTCCGGCTTGGGCGCCGGTTCCTCGTCCGCGGAGGAATCGCCGGGTGGATCGTCTGCAGGCGCATGGCGATCCTCGCCGCCACTTTCTTCAGCTTCGTCCGAGACGATCACGTAGTCATTGGGTTGGACGAGGTTGTCGTCGGCAATAGCGCACGAGGCTGCCAACCAGGCTGCGGCCAGGGCCAAAAAGAACAGGCCCAACAACCAGCGAATCCGGGTTTGCTCGTTGCGATAGCGTAGCGAGACAATGCTCATGGTCTGCTCCTCCTTGAGCGACCGGGAAGGCCAGGCGTCGTGCCAGGCCTGCTCGAATTGAAAATCGGAAACAGCGCGCGGTGGTGCGGCGTAGGCATTACACATTCGCCCTGATCGCGGAAATTTGGCGGCGGAGTATGACGAGATCGCCTGTGCGTGTCTAGTGAACTTCGCCCCAGTTTCAGGCCCCTCAGGCCCCCGCAGTGTGCACTTCTCGATCTTTACCTCCCTCGGGAAAGGTGGCCTGGGTGAGAATGGCGCCGCGATGATTCTGGAGAATGCCAACCGATCTCCCAGCGCCCCAGCACGAATAAACCGCTGGCATGCAACGAGTTCGGCCTGCTAGCAGGCCGTCGTCGATCCGTTGCGGGAACCGTTGACGGGCCGGGGACTGGCTCATTTTCCCGGCGAATTCGCCAGAGGTGCGTCGTCCTGTTGACGGGTTGCCCTACGTAGTTCCCGGGAAAATGTGCCTGTCCCCCTCTCTTTGCCCGTGAACGGTTACCAATTACGATTATCGGCCTATTCGATACAACTCATCCTTCGTCGATGGGAAATCAATCCGCAGGGGTGGTCGAAGTTGTCCGGCTCGTTAGGAATCTTGCGGTTCGTGCTACGATGAACATCACCCCTCGCGCGGCGTAAGCTCACATGGAGTCTCGTGAAACTTGTGACATTCTGATTATCGGGGCCGGCTTTTACGGCCTCTACCTGGGGGAGTATTTGTCCCGTCATTTTCCGCGCGTTATCGTGTGCGAGCGCGGCCCAGACGCGCTGCAGCGGGCGTCGTATCACAATCAGGCGCGAGTTCATAACGGGTATCACTACCCCCGGAGCGTATTGACGGCGGTCCGGTCGCGGGTGAATTTCCCGCGTTTTCTGGCGGAGTTTCGACCGGCGATCGACGCCGATTTTCAGAAGGTGTATGCCATTGCGCGGCATGGGTCGAAGACGTCGGCCGAGCAGTATTACCAAGTCATGAAACGCATTGGGGCACCGATTGATCCGGCGTCGCGGGAGATTTCGCGGTTGTTCGACCGGGCACTGGTGGAAGGGGTCTTTCAAACCACCGAGTATGCGTTTAACTCGACCGTGCTGAAGGAGATCATGCTGGAGCGGGTGCGGCGGGCGAAAGTGGACGTGCGCTGCCAGACGGAAGTGGTGGCGGTCGAGCCGTCGCCCGATGGTTCCTTGGCCGTGCGGCTCCGCGGAGCGGCCGGAGAAACTCAGGTGCAGGCGGGCCAGGTCTTTTGCTGCACGTATTCGCAACTGAACCAACCGGCGGCGGGCGTGCTGCGGCCGATTCCGCTAAAACATGAATTGACGGAGTTGGCTTTGGTCGCGGTACCGCCAGAGCTGCGCAACTATGGCATCACGATGATGGATGGCCCGTTTTTCTCGTGCATGTCGTTTCCGGCCCGGCAATTGCATTCCTTAAGCCATGTGCGGTATACGCCGCACGGCCATTGGTATGACGGGGGACCCGATTATCGGCCGGCCTATGAAATTTTTGACGCGCTGCCGAAAGAAACGGCCTATCAACACATGGTGCGGGATGCCGCCCGGTATGTGCCGTTGATGAAGCGGTGTGAATATCGAGGTTCATTGTGGGAGGTGAAGACCTTGTTGCCCCGGAGCGAAACGGACGATTCGCGGCCGATATTGTTTCGGCCGCATTACGAGGGGCTGCGGAATTACCATCTTGTCATGGGTGGCAAAATTGACACTGTTTACGATGTCTTGGATGTGATGGCGCGACAATTCGGGTGGACAGAACTATGAGTGGAACCGGACCGGCGGATGTGTTTGTTTCCGTCCTCGCATTGATCGAGGACGACGGCGCTTGGTTGCCAGCGTTCGTGGCGGAGGCCCATCAGCGACTCACCGAACAATACTCGAATTTTGAAATCTTGTTGATCGACAACGGTTCCCCCGGCTCGGCCACGAAAGCCGTGCAACAGCAATTGTCACGGTTCAAGTGCGTGCGATATTTGCGGTTGTCGCGCAAAATTCCGGCCGAGACCGCCATCACGGCGGGGATGGATTCCGCGATTGGCGACTTTGTTGTTACTCTGGATCCGCAGGGGGACCCGCTGGGCGAAATGGTGGCCATGATTGAACTGTGCCGGTCCAATCAGGATATCGTGCTGGGTTTGGATCGTTCGCCGCCGCCGGCGGGGTTGATTTATCGCTTCCTGCGGGCGACGTTTGTCTGGTTGAGCCGGTTGCTGCTTAACGTTCAGATCCTGGTGGGGACGACGACATACCGTGTGTTTAGTCGCGCGGCGGTCAACGCGCTAACGCGGATTCGCACGCGGCGGCGGTATCTGACCGTGTTGGCCGCGGAGATTGGACTGAACACGGCGATCTATCCTTATGATCGCAGGCCGACCGCCGGTAGTTACGACGTTCGCAGTGTGCCAAGCGCGGTGCGGGTGGGACTGTCGGTGTTGTTGCATTACTCGATTTTGCCATTGCGGCTGGTCAGCCTGACAGGTTTAGTCGGCAGCGCGATGAGCCTGGGCTACAGCGTGTACGTAGTCATCGTCTATCTAATTAAGCCGGACGTGGCGGCGGGTTGGACCACGCTCAGCTTACAAGTCAGCGGGTTATTCCTGCTGGTCTTCATGATGCTGGCCCTGCTCGGCGAGTGCGTCGGACGATTGATGGAAGAGGGTCTGGATCGTCCCCTGTATCACATTCGCGATGAGCAATCGAGCGCGGTGATGTTGGCCGACATTGGCAAGCGAAATGTGATTCAGGATAAGACGGAATAGCCGCGACACCGAGCGGGCGGTTCGAGTATTGCTAAAGATGGCGAATTCGATCGAGAATTCGTCGGACGTCCTTACTCAACGCCGATGACTGCATGAGCATAGAAACGCCCCGACAGATTCCCGAGCATACGGTGCAGGAGTTTCGGCCGAAGTCGGCCGAGTATTGCATCGCTGTTTTCGTCATCAATGAGAATGGCAAGCTGCACAAACTCTTGGAACGCATGCGCCCTTGGGCCGGATTGGTGGACATTGTCATTGCCGACGGCGGCAGCACGGATGGCTCGACGGCGGAGCAGGTCTTGCGACCGCTTGCGGTCAACACGCTGTTAACGAAGACGGGGCCGGGGAAACTCGGCGCGCAAATGCGCATGGCCTTTGGCTGGGCCTTGGCCCGCGGATATCAAGGGGTCATCGCGATTGACGGGAACAACAAGGACGGCCCGGAAGCGATCCCGGAATTTTTGGCAAAATTGCGCGACGGGTTCGACCACGTGCAGGGTTCACGGTTCATCCCGGGGGGTGTATCAGAGAACCTGCCGCGATCGCGGTGGTGGGGGTTAAAGCTGTTGCACGTGCCGATGATGCGCTGGGCGTCGGGATTTCGCTATACCGACACGACAAACGGTTTTCGCGCGTATAGCCGGCGGTTTCTCGAAGATCCGCGCGTGGCCTTGTTTCGAAGGGTATTCGCCGGGTACGAATTGCATTATTATCTGGCGGTTCGGGCGGCGCGGTTGGGGTTCCGCGTGATGGAAATCCCGGTGTCCCGCTGTTATCCTGCGCAAGGACCGGTGCCGACCAAGATTGGCGGCGTGCGGGGAAATTTTCGCGTGATTCAGTGTTTATTCAAGGTCTGCCTGGGGCATTACAATCCCACCGAGTCACGGGATTCGAAGGATGACTCCGTCAAATCTCCCTGAAGCAAGAGAGTCCGCAAAACCAACGAGTAACCGTTCACGGGCCAAGAGAGGGGGACAGGCACATTTTCCCGGGAACCACGTTGGACAACCTCCTGACAGAACCCTGCGCCTCTGGCGAATTCGCCGGGAAAATGAGCCAGTCCCCGGCCCGTGAACGGTTACACCAACGATTTCAAAGATCTTGAGCTTTTTCCGCTTCAGCCCGACGGCTGGTATCAGATTCAACGACAGCCTCAACCAGACCATAACCCGCCATGAACACAGCCTTGATTGGACATACCGGATTTGTCGGTGGCAGTCTGGCGCGACAGACCGGGTTCACGCATTGCTACAACTCGAAGAATATCGAGGAGATTCAGGGGAATGCGTTTGAACTGCTGGTCATCAGTGGGATGCCGGCGGCCAAGTGGATCGCCAATGGTGACCCGGCCGCGGATCGCGCGATTCTCGACCGACTCTGGGGGTGCGTGAGTCGCTGTGTCGCCCAGCAGGTCGTCGTGATGTCCACGGTTGATGTTTATCCAAAGCCGGTGGAAGTGGACGAGGAGACCGTCATCGACACCGCCGCGCAGCAGACCTATGGCCGCAATCGGCTTCTGCTCGAAGAATTAGTAAAGGGGCATTTTTCCAATACGCTCGTGATTCGGCTGCCGGGATTATTTGGCCCCGGCTTGCGGAAGAACGCGCTCTATGACTTGCTGCATAACAATGAACTTCACAAAGTCAACGCGGCCGGCAGTTTTCAGTTCTATAACATGAATCGGTTGTGGGACGACGTGCGAAAGGCCCAACAACACCAATTGGGCTTGGTCAACTTCGTGACCGAACCGGTGACCATCGGTGAAGCGGCTCGGGCAGCGTTCGGGATCGATTTCACGAACGATACCGGAACGCCGCCGGCGCGCTACAATATTCGCTCGCGACACGCCCAGGTTTTCGGCGGGGACCATGGATATTGTTATTCCCGCGAGCAGGTTCTGACCGAAATGGGCGCGTGGGTGCGTTCCGAACGCGAGGGAGTCAGCGCATGAAACTGGCCATTTCCAATATCGCCTGGCCGTCGAGTGCAGATGAAGCCGTGGCAGAGCTGCTGATCGCCCACGGTGTTCAGGGGATCGAGGTCGCGCCGCCGAAGCTTTGGGCGCAACCGCTGACCGCGACCGACGAGCAAATTAAAGAATGCCGCCGGTTTTGGAATTCGCTCGGGATTGAAATCGTCGCCGCGCAGTCCTTGCTGTTTGGACGGCCGGAAATGACGATTTTTGACGATGTAGCAGTGCGGCGGCAGACGTTTGATTACCTGGTCCGGATGATTGACCTCTGCGCGCGGCTCGGGTGTCAGAGCCTGGTTTTCGGTTCGCCGAAGAACCGCCGGATTGGGACGCAACCGCGGGGGGAGATTTGGCCGGTCGCGGTGGAATTCTTCGCGGGCCTGGCCGAGGCGGCCCAGCGGAGTGGGACGTGCGTCGTGCTGGAAGCAAACCCGCCGCAATATGGGGCGGATTTTATCACGCATGCCGCGGACGCGATTGAATTAGTTCAGGTCGTCAATCGGCCAGGATTGCGGCTGCATCTGGATACCGCCTGCATGACTTTGGCCGGAGACGATGTCACGGCGATCCTGGAACGCGGGCTGCCCTGGCTAAAACATTTTCATATCAGCGACGAGGAACTTCGCCCGGTCGGAACGGGGCAGGTGCCGCATGAAACAATCGCCGGGGCCTTACGTGCGACGCCGTATAAAGAGTGGCTCTCGATTGAGATGCGCGAATGCCAGCCGTTTACCATCGAGGGGCTGGCGCAGGCGGTCGAATTCGCGCAGCGAACGTATGCCGGTTGCGGCGGATAGCAGGCCCAAGGCCACGGCGGTTACGTCTGGGCGTGAACTGCCACGGGCCGCTTGCCGAAGAATCCGCTGGCGGCCAGCGCCAGCATCACGGCCATAGCCGACAAGGAAATCAGCAGTCCTTTGCGCAGACTGGCCGAGGCATACGTGAAGGCTACGGCGTGTTCACCCGGTTCGACCACCACGCCGAGAAAATCGCCATAGGTCCGGACCGGCGTGGGACCAGGCTGGCCATCGACTTCGATGCGCCACGATTTGTGATAACTCTCGGACAGGACGAGCAACTGACGCGAAGGCACATTGACGCGGACTTGAATCCGGCCGGGGCGATCTTCGAGGATGGTCGCTGTGCCAGCCGTCGCGGCCACGGCGTTTTCAAGCGATACCGGTTCGCTCACCAGGGCCGTGTTGGCGACATCAATTTTTTGAATGTCCTCGGCCGGGGATTGGCTGACGACGGTCTGCGTCACGCAGCGGACTCGCGGCAAGACATCCTGCACTTCATACCACGATCCCACCGGAGTTCCGAGCAGCGGCGTGACCTTGGAGGAATCAAAGATCGTGCTGCCTGAACCGAAGAAAGACACCAGGGGCGGTTCCTTGTGGACCCAGCGGGTGCTGGAAACACGGAGGGCGGGAAGGGTGCGGTAATCGAGTCGCTTGTACGGGGGCAGACCTTCGATCCCTTCGAGGCGTTTCCAGCCTTGGCTGGTGACGAGGATCAGGCTGTATCCGGGGCCGCCCAGCAAACGGTACGACTTGTCCGTGGTGGGCGGCGGTTCAAAATCCGCCAATTCGGCATCGAGCGGCAAATGGTTGGGAATTCTCACGTCCTCGAAGATTCGATCAAAGTCGCCGAACACAGCATACGACAGGCCATAATACGCGGGGTCGGCCACTGCGGCGACGATTAACAGCGGAATGGCCCAGCGCTGGCCGCGCGCCGCAGCGATGAGTAACGCGCCGCCCACCACAAAAAACACCGAACCGAGAAAGAGTAATCCGGGCATGGCCTGGGCTTGCTCCGTCATCCTGACGAAACAGCGGGCCGTCACGAGTACACTCAAGATCACCACGGAGAGGATGGCCATCCACGTGAGCCGCGAAAGTTTCCGAGGTTCCCGCGCCAGGGAGCTTAAATCGACCAGGGCGAACGCGCTTAATACGCTGACCGCGAACGTGAGGAGTACCACGCAACGCGAGGGAAAGCGGAAATCGCCAATGAACGGCAAGGTACGCTGCAGGTAGGCCAGCCCACCATACTTGCCAAGGGCCAACCAGACCATGCCGAGTGCGAAGATGGCGGTCGCCAAGACCAGTCCGCGCAGGCTGCCAAAACTCCGCCAGCGCACGGCGGCCCACAATGCGAGTAACAAGGGCAGCGCGCCGATGTAGATTCGCACATTGTGATCGTGTTTCAGGCAATAGGGAGAGAT
>SXHT01000220.1 GCA_005773095.1 Planctomycetaceae bacterium | reverse complement strand
GATCTGGGCCACTTCGCCCGACCCGGTGAACGCAATCTTGTCGACGTCCGGATGCTTGACGATGGCTGCGCCGGCGGTGGGGCCGTAGCCGGGCACCACGTTGATCACGCCGTCGGGAAAGCCAGCTTTCTGGGCAAGCCGTGCCATCCGCAAACAGGTAAGCGGCGTTTGCTCGGCGGGTTTCATCACCACCGTGCAGCCGGCCGCGAGGGCGGGTCCCCACTTCCAGGCGACCATCAGCATGGGGAAGTTCCAGGGAATGATCTGACCGGCAACTCCCACCGGTTCTTTCCGCGTGTAGGTAAAATAATTGCCGCGGACAGGAATCGTCTGGCCGTGAATCTTATCGGCCCAGCCGGCGTAATAGCGCAGGCAATCGATGGTCATTGGCAGGTCGGCCGCGCGCGCGTCACGAATCGGTTTGCCGTTGTCGAGTGTTTCAAGCGCCGCCAGCTCGTCGAGGTTCTCTTCGATCAGGTCGGCCAGCCGATAGATTAATTTGCCGCGGTCGCGGGCATCCATCTTGGGCCAATCCCCCTGTTCGAATGCATTGCGGGCGGCAATGACGGCGAGATCCACATCGGCCTGATCCCCCTCAGCCACCTTTGCGATGACTGCTTCGGTGGCCGGATTGATGGTATCGAAGGTCTTGCCGCTTTGGGCAGGGACCCATTGTCCACCGATAAAACATTGTGTTTGCTGAACTTTCGGCGCACGCACGAGTTTAGGTTTTTCCATCACGGCGGACATGACACGCCTCCTGAAAAAGAAAATGGATGGTGACTTGCAAAGACAGGCGATGGCGGCGCTTGTGTAACGCCCCGCCCGTATTCTAAGATGTTCACGGAATGGGCCACAAGAGCGGCGGCGCGAACAGGGCCAATCCGTGTTTTACATTCGGCAACCTGGTAGGGTCGGCTTTGCCGGCCGTGGATGGGAAAGTCTTGCGAATCCGGCCGGCACAGCCGGCCCTACAGCGGATAACTGATTGGCCCCGGCGCGAAGGGGCCGGAAGGCAATTCACGGAAATGACTTTCGGCCCAGGCTGGGCCTGTTCACTCAACATTTTTCGGACTCCATCCGGCGGAGATTTGCATGCGGCCCATTAGCAAAGTTGCCCCAGAATGGTGGGATTACACCACGCTTGATCCCGAGATTCTCCACGAAGCAGCACGGCTTTCCGCCAATGACCTGCCAAAATTGGCCCGCGACGGTTTCTCGGTGCGGATATACGACACACGCGAGGAGTTCTTCATGGCCGAGGCCCTGGAGTACATCCACGCCTGGCGGCAAGCGACCGAGGAGCGGCCAGCCGGTATTTGCGGGCCGATTGGTCCGACGGAACAGCTTCCGCTCGTGGCCCGGCTGGTGAATGAACTGGAACTCAATCTGCGGCATTGCCATTTTTGGGGCATGGATGAGTGGGCTATCGACGGCAAGGCGGCGGCGATCGACTTTCCGTTGGGCTTTGCCAAGGCCGATCTGGATTTGTGCTTCAATCGCATCCGGCCCGAATTGCAGATGCCGCGTGAGAATTTGCATTTTCCCACGGAGACGCCGGGTGCCTATTCCGCCAGCTACGACCGCCTGCGGTGCATCGTGATGCAGGGGGGTCAGGGGGAGGTCAAGCATTGGGCGTTCAACGATCCGCCGCGTCGCGAAGGACGCTGGAAGGACCTGCCGCCACCCCCCGCCGAGTATCGCAAGCTGGCGACCCGATTGGTGGATTTACATCCGATGACCATAATTCAAAACGCGCGCACCTCGGGGGGCGGCGTCGTTTCGGCGGTGCCATCGCAAGCGATCAGCGTGGGGCCGGTCGAAACGTGGAAATCCGAAAAGGTGTCGATCTGGCATCCCGGCTGGCACGACAACGCGTTCGGCATGCGTCTGACCACGCTGATGATCTCCAAGCGGATTCCCGACAGCAGCGTGCCGATGTCGCTGCTGGCGGAACATCCGCACGTGCAGTTCAGCTTCCTGCGGAGTGGAATTGGCACGTGTGAAGTGGAAATGCATTAGCAGCGGTCGAGAGTCGCGCGTCAGCAGTCGCTGGTCAGGAAACAGGAGTCGAAATTGTCATGCCAACAGCATTTGCCATCGCAGCGCATCCGGACGATATCGAGTTTCTCATGGCCGGCACACTGTTGTTGCTACGCGATGCCGGGTGGAAGATTGATTACATGAATATCGCCAATGGCTGTTGTGGCTCGACGGAGTGGAGCGCGCCGCATACCGCGGAGATTCGTGCCCGCGAGGCGCTGGCGGCGGCAGATCTGGCGGGCGCCGAATTTCATCCGAGTCTTGTCAACGATTTGGAGATCTTTTACGATGACGGCACGCTCAAGCGGCTGTCGGCCGTCGTTCGCGAGGTGGCGCCGCAGATCATCCTCACGCATGCGCCTGCTGATTACATGGAAGATCACACCAATGCTTGCCGGCTTGCGGTGTCGGCGGCATTCACGCGCGGGATGCCTAACTATCCGACCGATCCACCGCGTGATCCGGTCGGGGGCCCCGTGACAATCTACCATGCCCAGCCGCACGGCAATCGCGATCCGCTTGGCAACCCGGTGCGGCCGCAGATATATGTCGACATTACCCGTGTGATGGCCGAGAAGACCGCAATGCTGGCGTGCCACAAGAGCCAGAAGCAGTGGCTTGATACAAGCCAGGGAATGGACTCCTATCTGGACGCGATGACGGGTCTGAGCCGCGAAGTGGGGCAACTGTCGGGTTGTTACGAGTACGCGGAAGGCTGGCGGCGGCATTTACATTTTGGATTCTGTGGAGAAAATGATGATCCGCTGCGCAATGCGCTGACAACGCAAACCGTAGCTGCGGGGGCCCCCGGCAGCTAGTTTGCAAAATCCAACGTGAAAGACTTCGAATACTCCGCCGCTGCGACGATCGACGAAGCCGTGAGCCTGCTTGCCAGGTGGGGCGACCGCGCGAAGGTTCTCACCGGCGGTACCGACTTGATCGTGCAGCTTCGTGAAGGACAGCGCGAGGCCGACATGGTCATCGATGTGAAAAAGATTCCGCAGCTTATGGAGTCGAGCTATTCGCGGGAAAAGGGCTGGCGGCTGGGTGCGGCCGTGCCCTGCCATCGCATCTACGAGCATGCAGAAGTCGCGGACGCGTATCCCGGCCTGGCCGACGCGGCCAGGATCATCGGCGGCTGGCAAATTCAGAGCCGCGCCAGCATTGGCGGCAATCTATGCAACGCGTCGCCGGCCGCCGATTCAATTCCCATTCTGATTGCTTATCATGCAACCTGCCGGATCGCGGGCCCGAACGGCGAGCGGACCGTTCCGGTTGCCCAGTTCTGCGTTGGGCCGGGTCGCAATCAGCTTGCCCGCGGCGAAATCCTGGTCTCGCTTGATTTTCCCCCTTCGCTCCCCCGGTCAAGCGGCGCGTACCTGCGATTTATTCCGAGGAATGAGATGGATATCGCGGTCGTGGGCGTTGGCTCGTGGGTCCAGCTCAATGCCCGTGGCGACGCAATCGAAGCTGCCAGGATCGGCCTTGGCGCCGTGGCGCCTACCCCCTTAGTTGCCGAACAGGCTTCCTTGTGGTTGTGCGGCAAGCCGGCCAATGACGACACGTTCGCCCAGGCCGGCGAGCTTGCCAGGCTCGTCGCCCGACCAATCAGCGACAAACGTGGGCCTGCCGAATATCGAACGCACCTCGTTGGCGTGCTGACCAAAAGGACGTTGGCGATTGCCACCAAGAGGGCCCGCGAAACTTAATAGCAACCCAAGCCCGGGGGTGGCAAGTCCCGGGCTTCACGCGATTCAACAAGTAGCCATGCCACGCAAGCTGCACCTATCAACGACGATCAACGGTCTTCCCACGGAGTTTCTCTGCGAGGCGCGGCAGAGCCTGCTCGAAGTGCTGCGCGACGTGCTGCACCTGACCGGCAGCAAGGAAGGTTGCAACAATGGCAATTGCGGCGCATGCACCGTGCTGCTGGGGGGTGAACCGGTGCTGAGCTGCCTTGTGCTGGCGGCCGAGGCCGAAGCAGCGGAGATCACGACCATCGAAGGCGTCGCCTGTGAAGCGCGCCTGCATCCCATCCAGCAGTGCTTTCTGCAGGACGCGGCGTTGCAATGCGGCGTCTGTACCCCGGGGTTCATCCTGTCGGCCAAGGCGCTGCTCGATCGCAATCCCAATCCGACGGAGCACGAGATCCGCTTCCAACTTGCCAACAATCTTTGCCGTTGCACTGGCTACGACAAGATCGTGCGTGCCGTCCAACACGCTGCAAAGCAGGCGATGGCATCGCCGGAACCAGGCTGCATCGCCGGAGGGAGTGCAAAATGACGAAGCCTTCCCAATACAAGGTCATCGGTACCCGACCGATTCGTCACGACGGCGTGGACAAAGTCACCGGCCGGGCCGTCTACGGCGCCGACGTGCAGCTTCCCGGCCTGGTTCACGGCAAGATGCTGCGGAGTTCCCACGCGCACGCGCGGATCAAGTCAATCGACACGACATCCGCCGAGAAACTTCCTGGGGTGTTCGCCGTTGTCACCGGGGCCGACCTTCCCTGTCTTGCCGGCAAGATGGCGAACCTCGGCGAAGGCGCGATCAATCTGGCCCACCTGAGTCAGAATTGCCTGGCCGATACGAAGGTGCTCTACAAAGGACATGCGGTGGCGGCGGTGGCGGCGATAAGTCCGCATGTGGCCGAGGAGGCGGTGAAGCTGATTCGAGTTGAATACGAACCCCTGCCGCCGGTCATGGAATTGCTCGCGGCCATGCAGCCCGATGCGCAACTCCTGCACGACGATGTGTTCACCAATCGCCTGGGTGAGAAGTCGGCGAGGCCGAGCAACGTAAGCCAGCACATTCACCTGGAGCAGGGGGAAGTCGATCAAGCGTTCGCCAAGGCCGATCTGGTGATTGAGCGCGAATTTCGCACGGCCAGCGTCCACCAGGGCTACATCGAGCCGCATGTGTCGATAGCGTTTTGGAACGCCGATGGGCATGTCACGATTTGGACCTCGACGCAGGGGGCATTCACCGTTCGTCAACAGACGGCCGAGTTGTTCGAGATTCCCGTCTCCCGTATCACGGTAATTCCCACGGAAATTGGCGGCGGGTTCGGGGGCAAGATACCGGTCTATCTAGAGCCCGTCGCGGCCGCGCTCAGCCGCAAGTGCGGCCGGCCGGTAAAGATGACGATGCAGCGCGACGAAGATTTTCAGGGCACCGGCCCGACGCCGGGCTCGGTCGTTCGGGTGAAGCTGGGAGCGACGCAGGACGGCAAGCTGGTGGCCGGCCAGGCATGGCTGGCGTACGACGCGGGGGCTTTTCCCGGCGGCATGATTGGTCCCGGCTGCATGTGCGTGTTCAGTTGCTACGAGATTCCCAATGCCCGCGTGGATGGGTTCGACGTGCTGTGCAACAAGCCGAAGACGGCGGCCTATCGCGCTCCCGGGGCGACCCAGGCCGCATTTGCTTGCGAGTCAGTGATCGACGAGTTGGCGGAGAAACTGGGCATCGATCCCATCGACTTCCGCTTGAAGAACGCCGCGAAAGAAGGGACGCGCCGGCCCGACGGCGAAGTTTATCGCCGCATCGGCATCATCGAAACCTTGCAGGCCGTGAAGCAAAGCGAGCACTACCGGTCGAAAACTTCGGGTCCCAACGTTGGTCGTGGAGTCGCCGCTGGATTCTGGTTCAACGTCGGATTGAAGTCGAGCGCCGCGGCAAACGTTAACAACGATGGCACCGTGACGTTGATCGAGGGTTCAACGGACATCGGCGGCACGCGCACGAGCGTGGCGATGCAGCTCGCCGAAACGCTTGGCATCGCGGCCGAAGACGTGCAACCCCATGTGGGCGACACCGACAGCGTCGGCTACACCGACGTCACCGGCGGTAGCCGCGTGACAAACGCCACCGGCAAGGCCGCCTATCAAGTCGGGCTCGATATCAAGCAGCAAATGGCCGCACGAGCGGCAATCGTGTTCGAGTGCAAGCCGGAGCAAGTGGCGGTGGAAGGGGGCGTCTACCGCCACCAAGGTCAGGCGCTGACCTTCAAAGAATTGGCCGGAAAACTACCCCATATCGGCGAGCCGGTGGTCGGCCGTGCAACGGTCGATGCCGGCGGCGCAACCAACGGGTTTGGTGTCCACGTAGTGGATCTCGACGTCGATCGAGAGACGGGCAAGGTCACGATCCTGCGATACACGGCTGCGCAAGACGTTGGTACCGCGATCCATCCCAGCTACGTCGAAGGGCAAATGCAGGGGGGTGCGGTGCAGGGGATCGGCTGGGCTCTTAACGAGGAATACGTGTTCAACGAGCGCGGCGAAATGCTCAATGCCAGCTTCCTCGACTATCGCATGCCAACGGCGCTCGACGTCCCCATGATCGAAACCATGATCGTCGAAGTGCCAAATCCAGAACATCCGTATGGCGTCCGCGGCGTTGGCGAAACGCCCATCGTGCCCCCGCCGGCCGCGCTGGCAAACGCGATTTACCGCGCCACGGGAGTGCGAATGCGCGAACTGCCGATGTCGCCGCCAAAGTTGTGGAAGGCCATCAGTCGCTCAGCCCCGCCCGCCTGATGAACATCGATCTTTCGGAAGCGAGGAAGTCAGGCTGGAAAACCTGACCCAGCATGCCAACCGTATTCATACCCGCCCCCTTGCGCGACCTGGCTGGCGGCCAGACTTCACTCGAGATTGAAGGTCGCACGGTTCGACAACTGATTGCGGCGCTCGATGAGAGATTTCCCGGAACTGCGGCGCGGCTGCTCGAGGATGGCGAACTATCGGCAGGGTTGATGGTGTCCGTGAATGGCGAGATCAATCCGCGAAAGCTCTTGGCACAAGTCAACCCCGGAAGCGAAGTGCATTTTCTGCCAGCGATCGGCGGTGGTTAGGTAAGGCGGATTTGCAACCCCTCGCAGGTCGGATTTTCAATCCGACCCCTGCGTGGAAGTCGGCGACAGGGGAACGGGACGGGTAACCGATCACGGGCCGGGGACTGGCTCATTTTCCCGACGAATTCGCGCAAGGTGCATCGAACGGTTGGGTGGTTGTCCAACGCGGTTCCCGGGAAAATGTGCCTGTCCCCCTCGCTTGGCCCGTGAACGGTTACCTGGCGGCTATTCGAGTTGATTTCCTCTGAATTACTCGGCGCTTCTCGCGGCAAATCTTCTTTTTGCACCCTGTTGACAGATGCAATTCAGTTGCGTATAGTCCCCTGTGAATAACGCAACACAATTGCATGTGAATCATGTGTGCACTATCGGGATTAAGTGGACGTCGGGCATTCAGCCTGGTTGAACTGCTCGTGGTCATTGCCATTATCGGGCTGCTGGCGGCTCTCTTGCTGCCGGCAATCCAGCAGGCTCGTGCGGCCGCCAGGCGCTCTGAATGCGCGAGCAATCTGCGGCAGGTCGGGCTGGCGATGAACCAGTTCATCGACACGCGCGGCGGACGGTTTCCCGACACGTCGCATACCAACCCCAACAAGTCGTGGATCTATACCATCGCCCCGTTCATGGAGAGCGTCGATTCGATTCGCATCTGCCCGGACGATCCCAAGGGCAAGGATCGCTTCGAACAGAAATTCACCAGCTACGTGATGAACGCGTACCTGACGACCGAGCCGCCCGAAGGGGCGATTACCCGGTATCGCAAATTACAAGCGACGTCCAAAACCATCGTCGCCTTCGAATTAGCGGATCACAAACAGCCGATTGCGGACGACGATCACGTTCATAACCATGCGTGGTTTACCACGCTGGCTGTGGCGACCAGAAAAGTCATGACCAACATCGACAAGGACATTACCACCAGCCGCCATGGTGGTGCGGCCCATTACCTGTACGCCGACTGGCACGTCGAGCTGATTCCGTCGGAAACGATCCAGGAATGGGCCAACTCTCAGACCAAAGCCGACAACTTTGTCCGGCCCAAATAAGACACACGTGTGAGAAGGTTCGTTTGATTTATTGGTTCATCCAAAGCGAGAGTGTTCCTTGCCGCGCGTGAGCCACGCACCCAGAGAAGGAAAGCCAACCATGAGATTCTTAAGCAGAACCGTGGCAATCGCGGCAGTGATTGCCTGCGGGGCGGTATCGACCGCCTCCGCGCAACATTTTGACGTATTGACGACTAGTCTCTCAGGCAAGTTAATCAACGGCGGTTATGACGACGGAAATAACCTGTCCATCGCGCCGCTGCGAATTTTCGAGGGCGAAGTGATTTCCGACGGAGTGCCGGGAGTTTCGCCAAGTACAGGCGCTCCGTATCTTGCGGAAGCTCCGGGCGACCCCGGGTTTCGCGCCATTAGTCAAGCGGATTTGAATGACCCCACCAAGATGACCCCCAGTGCGGTTTACACGGCGTTGCCCGCCTCCACGGGATTCTTTTTCGACTTCCTCCCGATCACCATCGGTGCCGATACTCGAAACTTATTCTACTGGGACGGAACGGGTCCGGTCGATTTCGCACCGGTTGCCAGCAGCTATGAGCTCACACTGAATAAATTTGGCGGCGGCGGATTCGCGGTCACAACCGATGGCGATGACGCCGCACTTGTTATGGGGAATAACATTCAAACCACCACCGCCTTGGGACAAATTCATGCGCACTTGTTCGCCGAGTTAGACGTGGATAGCGGTGGGGCACTCGACCCCGCCTCCGGCTTTTACCTTTTTTCGCTCCAGTTCCGAATGACCGGATTGACGACCTCCGATCCCGCGTACTTTGTTTACGGAGCAGTGGACCCTGGTTCGTTCCTCACCGGCGAGGCACTGGATGAATTCCTAGAAGACGAGTTCGAGCCCGCGCACGAGTTGGCGGTCGAGTGGGTCAATGAGAACTTAGTTGCTATTCCCGAGCCGAGTTCCGCAGTCTTGGTCACGGGGGGCGTGGCTGTACTTGGGTTCATGCGCCGCCGTCGTGCATGCGGCTAATGGTTAAGCAGTGACAAAGTTCTCTCCGCCGGGGCGAGGTTTCAGCGCCGAAACTTTAGATCGGCTCGTTTTTGCCGCCAATCGCGAGCGCGCCGGCCAACTATTCGTCTGGGGGCGATAGGGTACTGATAACAACATATTGCGGCGCTCGATGAGAGATTTCCCGGAATTGCGACCGGGCTGGCAGAGTCGGACGGGCACCCAACACAGAAAACTGCCTGGCCGTAGGGGTGCCTTGCCTTCATCGCGATACATTCTACAATGGGCGTAACCGTTTACGGGCCGGGGACTGGCTCATTTTACCAGCGTCGGAAAGTGTGCCTGTCCCACTTTTTGCCCGTGAACGGTTACCAACGGCGAACAACTCGCCAGCGACGGCCGTACTTAGTGAAGTCCGTGAACGGTTACCGCAGCGTTTCCATGACCTATGATTTGAGGAGAGATAAAATGAAGAAGCTAGTGATTCTAGGAGTGGCGGCGGCCATGGCCTCCAGTGTGGCGATGGCCGAAGACTTGAAGAGCGGCCCGCAGCCAGGAGATTTTGTCGGCGCCTATACGGTTGAGAAATGCGCCGGCAATCCCAACGATAATGTCGAGGTTGGCAAGAATCTGTGCTATCGCTGCATGTTGGGTGGCAAGCCGGTCGTGTCGATTTTCACCCGCAAAGCCGACGCCAGGTTGGCCAGCTTGATCAAGCAACTCGACGCCGAGTTGCCAAAGCACGAGGACCAGAAACTGTCGGCTTTCGTGAATCTGATTGGCTCGCCGGATGTTGACGCGCTCAAGAAGACGGCCACGCAGTTCGGCAAAAAGAACCAATCCGAACATGTTGCGATCGTGGTGCCAGAAGACAGCGAGAACGGTCCCGCCGATTACAACATTAACCCCCAGGCGGAAGTCACCGTGATCATCTATCGTGACGGGAAAGTGGCGGCCAATCATGCGTTCGCGCCAGGAAAGCTCGACGCCAAGGCCATTAGCGCGGTGATCAATGACACGGCGAAGATCCTGAACTGATCGCGCCGTTTTTATCCCGATCGAGTTCAACGTCCCGTTCATTCAAGCCCAGGGATGGCCATCCCTGGGTTTTTTTGCGCGATCGTGTCGTCGCGCCGCCGTTTGACAATCTCCGCCCGGAGTCGCTAAAATCCGCGTTTCTCTCTCGCGATGCTCAGCCGGCCATGGCCAAGGCAACCTACAAAGACGCCGGCGTCGATCTTGAAGTCTACCGCCAGTCCATGGCCCGGCTGCCGCGGCTCTTGCAACGTACGTACAGTCCGCGCGTGATCCGCAATGATGGCGGATTCGCGGGTTTATTTCAACTCGATTTTTCCAGCGCGCTGTTTGCTCGGAAGTACGTGGATCCTGTCCTGGTGGCTTGCACCGATGGCGTGGGCACGAAACTCAAACTCGCCCAGTTGACCGGTCGGCATTCGACGGTCGGCATCGATCTGGTGGCGATGAGCGTCAACGACGCTATTTGCTGCGGGGCCGAGCCGCTGTTTTTTCTCGACTACGTGGCGATGTCGCACGATGATCCGGGGCTCTTGGAACAGATCGTCGAAGGCATATCCGCCGGCTGCATGGAAGCCGACTGTGCCTTGCTCGGCGGCGAGACGGCCATCCTGCCGGATCTCTACCAGCGCGGCGATTACGACCTGGCCGGGTTTTGCCTGGGCGTGGCGGATCGCCAGCGCCTGATCGATGGCCGCGCGATCGTGCCCGACGACGTTGTGTTGGGGCTGGCCAGCAGCGGATTGCACTCAAACGGTTATTCGCTGGCACGGAAGGTGGTATTTGAGATCGCCGGCCACAAGCCCGACGACTCGATTGAAGAACTCGGCCGCACGGTCGGCGAATCGATGCTGGAGCCGACGCGGATTTACGTCCGTTGCGTGCGCCAGTTGCTGAAGCACTACACGGTAAAAAACGTGGTGCATGGCATCGCTCACATCACCGGCGGCGGTCTGCGAGAGAACCTCGAACGGATCGTGCCCGAGGGAGTGCGCGTGACCATCGATCGGCACTGCTGGCCAATTCCGCCGGTCTTTAGCTGGTTGCAAAAGCTCGGCGAAATTGAACCCGACGAGATGGACCAGGTCTTCAACATGGGCATCGGCCTGGTCTTGGTTGTCAGCCCCCACTTCGCCGACAGCATCCG
>SXHT01000219.1 GCA_005773095.1 Planctomycetaceae bacterium | reverse complement strand
TCGTGTCTTCCTCGCAAAACGAGAGATCGTAGGGTTTCGGCCTGCCCAACTCGTGTGACAATTGGTTGATCTGGCGTTTGAGTTCGATCATCCGCTGCTCCCTTCCCACCGCCAACTTGTTGAAGCGCTCCAACTCCTCGCTCTTCTGCCGCAGCAGCAGATTCGACCTGGACAGTTCCTCCGTCCGTGCAAGAACTCGTCTTTCCAGCTCGTCGCGTGCCAGGCGCAGGTCTTGTTCCGCTTGTTGCCGCCGTTGATCGTTCTTCCTGGCCGCGATCAGATTCGCACACGCGGCCACCATCGGCTCCAGGTAGGTGATCACGGCTTCGGTGTAACCCCCAGGACGGTTGGCAAGCCCGATCACACCGACAAATTCCTTCGAGTTCGAAATCAGCGGCAGTCCGAGAAACGCCTTGAGGGGCGGATGCCCCTTCGGGAGTCCCGTGCGGCGCGGGTCATGGGCCGCATCATTGGCGATGACCGGCTTGGCGGTCTGCATCACCACGCCGTAAAGCGATTTCAGATTGGTGAAGTTAAGCGTGCCGCTGACAAACTGTTGATACATTTTCCGGGATTCATCGCTCCAGGAAATATCCGTGATGGCCCGGGCCGTTAGCAGTGGCTTTCCATCGGCATCGTAGAACATCTCGTCGATGAAGCCGTATTCGCTGTCGGTCAAAGTCAGAAGGCTCGTGAGGAACTCGCCAAAGATGCCGAGTGGATCCTCGGCAATGATAAATTGTGTTTGCGCATGGTGGATGGCCTCGAGCAGCATACGGTCCCTGCGCAGCGCCTCGGCGGACGCGAACTCGCTGCCGTCGCGAGAGATCGCGGATGGTTGGGCCGTCTCGTTGGGTGCGTGGTCGGGCGCGGGCATGGCAGGCTCTCCCCTGGGAAACGGTGCTGCCATTTTAATTGTATTCGGGTCGGGGGGGTTATCGCCAGGGGCAGCTCGAGTGCAGCTCGGCCGTCGAGCGCTACGGGCTCCATTCAAGCCGCAATCCGTCGTAGGCCAGTTCCATGCCCGACGGCAGGTTTTCGTTGGCCCAGGCATGTTCGATTTCGTGCGACATGTGGGTGAACAGCGTGCGTTTTGGCTTCAGGCTTTGCGCCACGGCGACCGCTTCGTCGAGGCTGAAGTGCGTGGCATGCGGGCGTGGGCGGAGGGCGTCGAGGATCAGCACGTCAAGACCTTCCAAGAGCCGCCGGCTTTCGTCGGGGATGCGGTTGGTATCGGTGCAGTAAGCCACGTTGCCAAAGCGGAACCCCAGTACGCGGAACTTGCCGTGCCAGAGTCGCAGCGGCACGATTTGCTGGCCCAGCGCCGAGAACGGTTCCAGTCCGATGCGATGGAAGGCGACCTGCGGCACACCTCCGGCATAGGCTTTGGCTTCGTCCGTAAACGCGTAGTCAAACGACTTGCGAATCCGCGCTTCAACATGGTCTTCACAGTAGATGGGCATGGAGTGGCCCAGGTAGTGCGGAAAGATTCGCAGGTCGTCCAGGCCAAACACGTGGTCGGCATGTTCGTGCGTGAACAGCGTGGCATGAATGATGCCAATTCGCTCGCGCAAGAGCTGCGTGCGCAGGTCGGGCGTGGTGTCGACCAGCAGGTTGCCGTCGGGCAAACCGAAGACCAGCGAGCATCGCGTACGCTGATTGCGGGGATTGTCGCTGGTGCAAGTGGGGCAGTCGCAACCAATCACCGGAACACCGACCGACGTGCCTGTGCCGAGGAACACAAGCTGGCCGCTCAGGTCGGCTTGAGGCGAAGGTATCCGGTTCGCCAGGTTCTCGGACAAAGCAGGTTCTGGGGTTGGGTTTTCAGAATTCAGCATTGCTTGATGTTACCCTGGCGCTTCCAGCAACCGTTCTTGACCGACTTCAGAAATCGCTATAAACTACCTAGCTGGCAAACTTTGCGCAAAATCCTTAGGGGTTGCGGCTGATGGATGTTTTGGAACGTATTTGGGAACTCATCAGCGGGTTTTTCGGCGGTCTGTCGACGGTCATTGAGCGAGGGATCACGTCGCTTTTTGGCTCGTCGAATGCCCGGCATATCAGGAAGTTACAGCCGCAGGTCGATGCGATCAACGCCTTGGAGCCCCAGTACCAGGCTTTGAGCGACGAGGAGCTGCGTGGCAAGACGGCCGAGTTTCGCCGCCGATTGGCTGCGGGCGAAACCTTGCAGGATGTGCTGATCGAGGCCTTTGCCGCCTGCCGCGAGGCGGGCCGCCGCTACCTGAGCATGCGGCATTATGATGTGCAGCTTATTGGCGGGATGATTCTGCATGCCGGCAATATCGCCGAAATGGTGACCGGAGAAGGCAAGACGTTGGTGGCCTCGCTGCCAGCGTATCTCAACGGGCTTAGCGGTGAAGGGGTGCACGTCGTTACGGTCAACGACTATCTGGCTCGTCGTGACATGGAGTGGATGGCGCCCCTCTACATGGGCTTGGGCATGACCGTGGGTGCGATCCAGAGCGGCATGGACAGCGGCGAGCGGCAGAAGGTTTACGCCTGCGACATCACCTATGGCACGAATAATGCGTTCGGTTTTGATTACCTGCGCGACAACATGCGATTGGCGGCCCGCGGCGACGACAAG
>SXHT01000218.1 GCA_005773095.1 Planctomycetaceae bacterium | reverse complement strand
GCTTGAAGTAATCGCCAAAACTGAAATTGCCGAGCATCTCGAAGAATGTGTGGTGATACGCCGTGCGGCCGACGTTCTCAATGTCGCCCGTGCGAAGGCACTTTTGGCACGTCGTCGCGCGGGTGAACTCCAGCTTGCATTTGCCTAGGAAGTGGTCCTTGAACTGGTTCATCCCCGCCGGCGTGAACAGCACCGAGGGGTCCCAGCGCGGCACCAGCACGTCGCTTGGTCGGCGGACACAGCCTTTGGTTTCGAAGAACGCCAGGTACTTTTCCCGAAGCTCGTTGGTTTTCATGGAAACTGGGGGGTTGGGAGTCGGCTTCGCGAGCCTGACTTCGCAGATGACGAGGGTCTGGTCCGCGAAACCAACTCCCGACCCCTACGGCGTGACCCGTGCTAAAGTCCGTCATGATACTTCGTTAGGTTGAGGCGGACTAGGCGAACGTAGGGCCGGCTCTGCCGGCCGGTAGGGTGCCATTGCTCAGCTCTGGCCGGCACAGCCGGCCCTACAGCGGATAACGGATTGGCCCTGGCATGCATCCCAACTCGCTTGCCGTGCGTGACAGCGCGTTGAGCGAGCCCGGTGCGGCTCGGCTACTCCGCCACGACCCAATCGGTCGCAGCATCGGCGGGAGATCCCGCGATGCGCAGGGTGACGGGGCCCGTCAAGCTGGCGACGGCCGCCATGAATTCCTGCGGCGTGCTGACGCGAGCGCCGTCAACATGCGTGATGGCAACGTTGGGCTTGCAGCCAGCCTTGGCTGCCGGGCTGTCCTGCTCGACTTCCGTGATCACGACGCATCCCTCTTCGTCGATGGCCTGTAACTGCTCACGATCGAGCCAGAAATCAACCACGGCCGTCCAATAATCGACGCGCAGGCCCCGCCACGCAGGCTCGGGCTGCGTGACCACGGGTTGGCCGTAAACGCGGTACTTGGCCAAAGTTGTTGGGACGGGTATTTGCTGACCACCACGCTCCACCGCCAACAGCACCTGCTGGCCGGCCCGCTGCGAACCCACATGCAGCACAAGCGCGTCGAAGTCGTGAACCGCTTTGCCGTTCACGTGAGTGATGAGATCACCGGGTCGAATTCCGGAACGCTCGGCCGGGGTTCCGCGCACGACATCGCGCACCAACACACCCTGTTCGCCCATTTGCCTCGCGACGATGTTTAGATCAGGTTGCACTCCCAGAAAGCCGTACTGCACCCCCTTGCCGTTACGCAGATCGTCAAGAATGCGGCGAAAGGTCTCGTCCACCGGAATGGCGTAGCCCGCCGCCTGTTCATAACCTGCCGCTGCCGCAAGCGACGTGGTAAGACCAACCATCTCGCCGTGCAGATTTAATAACGCGCCGCCGCTGGCGCCGAAATTCAACTTCGCATCGGTCTGAATCAACGTGCCCAAATGATGCAAGGTGGATTTGCCCGACTGGTTCGAATCATCCGGAGCACGGCCCGCCTTACGCTGCAGGTTGGAAACAATGCCCCAGCTTGCGCTGGCCTGGCCATCGCGAGCGATCGCATACGGATTCCCCAGAGCAAGTACGATCTGGCCTTTACGAAGCTGCGAGCCATCCCCCAACTCGATCGGCGTCAGATCACGGCTCTTGACGTCGAGCACCGCCAGATTGCTCCGCGGGTCAGCCGCTTTGAGCGTCGCACTGCGCACCTTGCGATCGGCCGCCGTGACATAAAACTCTGAGACCTGGTAGTCCTCAAGATCGCCCAGCACATCGCACGTGGTCAGAATCAGCCCCGCTCGATCAATCACCACGCCCGCACCAAATTCCGAAGGCACAAAATCGGGATCCGTGGGATCCGAGTTCGTCGAGAGAACATTCGCAAGGCCAAACGGATTCGGCCGGACATCGATTGCCTGATTATCCGCGGTGCTGTGATTTCGCTTGACCCGGGCAATCGCAACGACCGACTTCTCCGACCTGGCGATGGCCAACTGCAGCGACTGCTCCATGGCGGCGGCGAGTGCCAAACCGCTGGGTTGCGCCGGCGCTGCCTCTTGTCCGTGGGTACTCGTCGCCAAGAGACCCACGCCAAGCATGACGCGAACGATAGGGGACCAGCTCATTTTTCGCATGGATGTAACCTCGACTTGGGTCTATCTGCCATCCTAGCGTAACCGGGGCTCAAGCCCACTTTTCCAGGGCCAATCAGTTATCCGCTGTAGGGCCGGCTGTGCCGGCCGGATTCGCGTGACTTTCCCATCCACGGCCGGCAAAGCCGGCCCTACCAGGCTGCCGAATGTAACACACTGATCGGCCCTGCCTACTTTTCGTCGACCACCTGCATGACTCGGCGTCGCCGCCGGATCTACCCAGCGCCACGCCGGAGGTGAGCACTTTGTCTCGAAGCTCTTCCACCACGTGAGGGTTCTCGATCAGGTACTGCCGCGCCTTCTCACGCCCCTGTCCCAAGTGTAAGTCACCGTATTTGAACCAGGCCCCCGAGCGAATGATGAGTTTCTGAATCAGGGCCAAATCGAGCACATCCGCCTCGTAACTTATGCCGGATGTATGGTACATATCGAATTCTGCCACCCGGAATGGGGGAGCGACCTTGTTTTTCACCACCTTGGCTTTGACCCGCTGGCCGATCACATCCTCACCGTCCTTTATTTGTCCGATGCGGCGGACATCGATCCGGCACGAACAGTAAAACTTCAATGCTCGGCCGCCAGGCGTCGTTTCCGGACTGCCGAACATGACGCCGATCTTCTCGCGGAGTTGATTGATAAAGATCACCACGCACTTGCTCTTGGAAATCACCCCCGTGAGCTTGCGCATGGCCTGGCTCATCAGCCGGGCTTGCAGGCCGACATGCGAATCACCCATCTCCCCTTCAAGTTCTTTCCGGGGTACCAGTGCGGCCACCGAGTCGATCACGATGATGTCCACCGCATTCGATTTGATCAGCATTTCGGTGATCTGCATCGCTTCTTCGCCGTTGCTGGGCTGGCTGACAAGCAGCGTTTCCAACTCGACGCCCAGCTTCTTGGCCCAGCTTGGGTCCAACGCATGCTCGGCATCGATGAAGGCCGCTATGCCACCCGCTTTTTGTGCCCGGGCCACTACATGCAATGCTAACGTCGTCTTACCGCTCGATTCCGGGCCAAAGATCTCGACGATCCGCCCCTTGGGAATCCCCTGTCCGCCCAGTGCCAGATCAAGCGACAGGCTGCCGGTGGAAATGCCCTCGATCGGCCCCTGACGATGCGCGCCCAGCGGCATGATCGAGCCCTCGCCGAATTCCTTCTCGATCTGGGCGAGTGTGTTCTTGAGGGCGGAGCTGTTTTCCAGAGACCCCTTAACGACATCTTTCATCTTCTTGGAGACGTCCTTGAGATCTCGGAAAGATTCCTTTTCTTTGGCGGTTTTCTCGGCGACGGGAGAGGAATTTTTGCTGGCCATGCGATGGATGGGTTGGGCGGTTGCGACCATGGGACGGTTTCCTGGGTTGCGATTGGGGAAGTGTGAACACCCGTATAGTATCGGTTCGGCGGCCCCCAAGGCAAGAGGCAAGCAAACATTTTTCCAGCCGCCTGTCTCCCCAGTCTTGGATATCTTACCAAAACTTGCGGCCTTGACGATTCGGTTTACGCTCCAAGTCTTGCGTTTGGGTCGAATTCACATCGCAGCTTCGCCGGTTTTCGCCAGTTTCCGTCGAATTCTCGTCATTTTACCCTGCGTGACAGCGCAAAAACTGATTGGCCCTGAGACGAACCGCAGGGCCAATCAGTTATCCGCTGGAGGGCCGGGCTGTGCCGGCCGGATTCGCGTGACTTTCCCATCCACGGGCGGCAAAGCCGGCCCTACCAGGTTGCCGAATGTAAAACACTGATTGGCCGTGACACGTACCGTCGGCCGCTTGACAGCCGCTACCCGCGACAGGTACGGTCGCAAAAAGGGGATCGGCAGGAATGGGTCTGGTGTCGCCATCACGTGTCGCGTGATGCAGCCTCGCGCGGGAGTGAGTCAACTTCAACCCGTCGATGCCTGTGGAAATCGCGGCCACCGGTTTTGGCTTTTCATGGCGGAATCCGCTGTCAAATTCGACGAGACGAAGGAAGGCACGGATTATCGCGCCATCAGCCCTGCCGCGGTCGGCAGCCTCCTGCTTGGGCTGCTTTCTCCGTTGGCGCTCGTGGGCTTGTTGCTGTGGGTCATTCCCGCGCTGGGCATCGCGCTGGCGGCCATCGCGATCCGGGCCATTCGGCAATCGAACGGCGGAGTCACAGGCACCCGCACCGCATATGCCGGCTTGGCGCTGTGCACTTTCTTCGCCGCCGCCGGACCGGTGAAGACGGCATCGTCAACGCACTACCTCGGGGAAGCTTCACGACCGATCGTCGAGGCCTGGTTCGAGTTTCTGCGCCGCGGAGAACCGCACAAAGCCTTGCAGTTGACCCTTCCAGAAACACAGCGTCGCGCGCTCAACGACCTGCTCTGGGACCACTACCGCTCGTCGAAAGAAAACCGCCAGGAGCTGGTGAAGTTCGTCGCCTCGCCGGTGCCACGGTTCGTGCTGGAATACGGCGACCAATGTCAGGTCCGATTTTACGAAACGGCCGGCGTGGCAACGGGATCGCCAAGTGATACGATCGAACTGGTGTACGCCGTCACGTATCTGGACGGGGCGACGGAGAAACCGGGGCATGGGGCGAAGGCGGGGCGTGAACCGAGCGACGCCGAGACCGGCGCGATGAGCCAGCGGAAGACCGTCTTCGTACTCGTGGCGGTGGAACGTCGGCAGCTGCCATCGGGTGAGATCTCATGGCGCGTTGCCAGAAACAACGGCGGCTTTCGGCCGGCCTCGTTGATCGAGTGACGCATCACTCCGAAAACCCCGGGGGTGCTTCGTTGAGCGAAACGTCTTTCAGCGCCGGGTCACCGCCGTGTCGATATTGCACGTACAAAGTCTGCGGCTTGAGTGCACCTTGCCAGGTGTAAGTTTCACTCGCATCGTTGGGGTCGCCGTCTTCATCGGGCGCCCGGCCCACCAGCGCGTGCACTTCGTCGCGTGTGACCTCATTCAGTTTTTGATCGGACCCCAGCTGAGCGTTGAGTTTTTGGAAAGCTTCGCTCGCCTTGCGACGCGCCATCTGGTCGAAGATGAGCCCCACGATTCCGATCGCCAACAACGTAAACAACACGATCCGGACCGGCAACAAGTACGGGTTCCTCTTGTCGTGAGTATGGTCGGGAATCGCGTCTAAATCTTCTACTTCTGCCATAAAGTTGAGAGCGCGCCGGGCACCCGGAGGTTACCCAGCATCGCCGATTAGCGTGGATTTGATGGGGCTTTAAACCATGTATCGTACTTAACCAGTGCCTCACTACGCAATGGCCCTGTGGCCCGACGGGCCGCCATCTGCAAATAAACCCTGGCCGCCCCCTGCCGGCCCTCGGCCCAGGCTTCCTCGGCGCGGTCAATCAGTGCCTGGGGATCTTCGGCCGTGGGTCTTGGTTCCGCGGCCTTGCGACGACGGATTTCGGCGAGGCCAGGCGGTATCGTTGAAGTTCCGCCTTGAGGCGGCAAATGAAGACCGCCTGAAGGCCGAACTCCAGCGCGCGAAATCGACTCCTGACCCCCTCTTGCCGCCCCGCGCGCTGCGGCCGCCTGATCCAGTAATGCTCGATCCATCGCTTCCAGATCGTGAATCCGCGCCGATACGCTCATTCCGCCCGCGTCAACGGCCGAGCCGATTGCCCGATTGCCTCGCAGTCCTGGACCGCCGAACCGATGCGATCCGGAAGCCGATCGCCGAGCTCCACCGAGCAAAACGCCACCTCGGTCGGGTACCAAAACCGTGGTGCTCACCGAAAACTGGTGGAACGTTGGCAGCTGCACCGTCTGCGCGGGGGATTGCGCGGCAACTAACCCCAGGGGGGCAACGGCAAGCAGAAAAAGCCGGGACATGGTCAAAAGCTCGGCCAGTCATCTTATTCGGCCCAACGCCCGCCGCAAGCTGATTTTGCCGCGGCCAGCAAAAAATCTGCACTCTTGACGTTACGGTTGCCAACGAGTCTGCTTTTCGCGTGGACGCGGAGCGATGGCAGACGGTTGTGATCGGAGCGGGCGCCGCCGGCCTCGTGGCTGCGTTACGCGCCGCCGAGCGCGGCAAACGCGTGTTGCTCCTGGAAAAGAACCCCAGGCCGGGCGTGAAGATCCTGATGTCCGGCGGCACGCGTTGCAACCTCACGCATGCGTGCGACAACCGCGGCATCATCACGGCCTACGGAGAACCTGGCAAGTTTCTGTCCTCGGCACTGGCGGCCTTCAGCGTCGAGCGAACGATCCGGTTCTTCAACGACGAGGGGGTCGCGACCAAGGTCGAAACAACGGGAAAAGTGTTTCCGGTTAGCAATCGAGCCACGGATGTGCTCGACGCCCTCGTCCGCCGTTTGCGGCGGAGCGGGGCAAGCCTGGCGTTGGACGAGCCGCTGACCGAAATCATGCTCCCCTCGCCCTCCTTCGAGGGCGAGGGGCCGGAAGGGAGGGTGCGAACCCCCAGGCAGCCCCCTCACCCCAACCCTCTCCCAAGGGAGAAGAAAGCGGTGTTTCAACTTGTCACGCCGCGACGAACCATCGATGCCGAGAAAGTCATCATCACCAGCGGCGGCCAATCGTATCCCGCTGCCGGCACCACCGGCGACGGCTACCGCTGGGCCGCTGCGTTCGGCCACGTCATCGTGCCTCCCCGACCTGCGCTCACACCGCTGACCGTGAGCGATGTCTGGGTGCAACGGCTCTCAGGCGTCACCATTCCGGACGTTGCCGTTCGCGTACTGGACCAAACCGTGGAGCTGGCTCGTCGTCGCGGTTCGTTTCTGTTCACGCATTTCGGACTTTCGGGGCCGGTGGTGCTCGACGTGAGCCGAGCGGTCAGCGGGCATCCGCGGCCGGCGTCGCTCGTCTTGGAATGCGATTTTCTGCCGGCTAAGCCGCGGGCGGCTCTGGCGGAAGAGCTCAAGGCGCGAACCGCCTCCGCCGGGAGAAAACTGCTTCTGGCAATCCTGCCCGAGGAGCTTCCCGGTCGGTTGCATGAAGCGTTGGCGGCGAATGCCGGCGTGCGTTTCGACCGCAAGGCGGCAGAACTGACGAAAATCGAACGCCTGGCACTCGTGGCGGCCTATCAACAGCAGCGGATTGCCGTAACGGGCACACGCGGCTTTAGGCAGGCCGAAGTCACGGCGGGCGGAGTGGCGCTGGGGGAGGTTGATTCTCGCACCATGCAGAGCAAACTCGTACCGGGATTGTATCTGGCCGGAGAAATCTTAGACTTGGACGGTCCGATCGGCGGATACAATTTTCAGGCTGCCTGGAGCACCGGCTGGCTGGCGGGATCGAGCGTGTAAGAGCCTCGGGTGACCAACATGCGAGTTTGCTCCGTCGATCATCCTGAATTGCCCCCCCTGGAAATGCCATCGCGGTTCAAGCACGACGTGGCATACTTCATGACACCGCCGGGCGAGCGCGGCGTTCCCAAACTGCCGGAAAGTGAGTATTGGATTGATTTGGACGACGCCCGGCGTTTCCTGAACGAGGGAGTGCTGCTGGTCTATTCCCCGCTCGACAGCACCAAGCAGGCTGAGATTCAACTCACCGCCGAGCAGGAAGAATGGCTGGAGTGGATCATCGCCAACCGTGTCAACCGTATCCGAATCGAATGACCGATCGTGCAATCTAAAATCTGAAATCTGAATCTGCCTCATGCGACAAGCCGGAACCATCCCCCATCAAGCCGACGCCTGCCGGCTGGTCGATTACCTGCTCACGCAAGGCATCGAAGCGAAGGCGGACACGTTGGGCGATGAATGGGCGATCTGGATTTACGACGAAAACCGCCTCGCCGAAAGCAAAGCCGAGTTTGCCGCATTCCAAGCGAACCCTGCCGATCCCCGCTACGAAGGCGCCGCGCGTAAGGCCACATCGCTGAGGCGCGAAAAAGCCGCGGCGCAGCGCAAATCCGCCGGCAAGGTCATCGATGCCCGACAACGTTGGGCCACGCCTGTCGTTCGAGCGACACCGGTCACCCTGACCTTGATCACCGTCAGCGTGTTGATCGGGATCATGACCGGCTTTGGCAGGCAGCTTGGTCCCGTGGAACCGTATTTATTTATCGCAAGGATTCACCTGGACGGCGACGCCATGAGCTACCAGCCTGGCCTCCAGGAGGTCCGTCATGGCCAGTTGTGGCGGCTGGTGACGCCGATCTTGATCCACATGGATTTGCTGCACTTGTTGTTCAACATGATGTGGCTCTGGGTGTTTGGGCGCGCGATCGAATCGCGGCGAGGCAGCGTGCGATTCATGCTCTTGGTGGTGGCGGGCGCGGCAATCTCCAACCTGGCACAGTATGCCTACCGCGGCCCCGAACTCATTCTGTTCGGGCATGAGACGGCAGGCGGGCCCTACTTTGGTGGAATGTCCGGGGTCAACTACGCTCTGTTTGGTTATTGTTGGATCCGCTCTGAATGGGTGCGCAGCGAGTCTCCGTATCTCGATTCCCGCACCACCTTTATGTTTCTTGTGTGGTTCGTTGTTTGCTTCACCGGAGCGGTCGGCCCGGTCGCCAACATTGCGCATGCCGCGGGATTGCTCGTGGGAGCGATGGTTGCTTTTGTTCCGAGCCTGATCCCCAAATAGCTCCCCATCAGGAATCGACGTGGGGGCAATTGCATGTCCAATAAACATCGCAAACAAAAACGCAGGCGGTGGGTCGAGCGCCATCCCGGAGCGACCGAGACGCCGCCGAAGGTGGCCCCCGAGAGTGCGCTTTCGCCTCCGCTGATCAGCGCATTTGCATACGGGCCAGGCGAGCTTGTCGAGCGTCAGATCCACAGCGTCCATGAGCTTCGCGAATTCCTGAATCGCTGTCCCGTGCTGTGGGTCAATGTCGATGGGCTGGCCGATCACGAGGTGATTCAGCAAATTGGCCAGCTTTTTGGTCTCCATCCGCTGGCCCTGGAAGATGTGATGCACCTCCATCAACGGGCCAAAATCGAGGAGTACGGTGACAACACCTTTGTCACCGCCCGGATGGTGCAACTTGTGGAAGAGCGGCTCGAGACCGAGCAAATCAGCTTCTTCCTCGGCCGCGACTTCGTGCTCACGTTTCAGGAGCGGCCGGGCAAAGACTGCATCGACACGGTCCGCGATCGGCTGCGACGTGGTCTGGGTCGACTCCGAACCGGTGGACCGGATGTGCTGTTGTATCACCTGATCGACGCGGTGATCGATGGTTACTTCCCGGTGCTCGAACAATTTGGCGAGCGTCTGGAGGAATTGGAAGAACGATCCACCATCACCCCGGATCAGGAAGTGCTCCAGAAGATCCACCGACTCAAGACCGACCTGCTGGCCATCCGCCGCGCGATTTGGCCGCATCGCGAAATGATCAACATCCTGGTGCGAGACGAGAATGCCTTCATCAAGGTTGAGACGCGGCTCTTCTTGCGCGATTGCTATGACCACACCGTGCAGCTTATCGATCTTGTGGAAACCTATCGCGAATTGGCGGCCGACCTGCGCGATCTGTTCTTATCCAGCGTAAGCAACCGGCTGAATGAGGTGATCAAGGTGCTCACGATCATCTCGACGATCTTCCTGCCGCTGACGTTCATCGTGGGCATCTACGGGATGAACTTCAACACCGAGAAATCATCTTGGAACATGCCGGAACTTAATTGGTACTACGGCTACCCATTTGCGTACGCGCTAATGGCGGTGGTGACGGCAATTCTGCTGGGGTTCTTTTACCGCAGAGGCTGGATTGGAAGGGGAGGGGGAGGGACTGGCGGCTATGGCTCATAAAACTTTAGCGATCAAGGCGCTTGACTTGTCTGCTGTACTCCCGGTAGCGTAAGACAGTCGCCGGCGCTTGGCGGCATTACGTAACTTTCCGCTTTTTGTGAGGCTAGAGGTGCGTGGCATTGGTGTGATCATTGCGTCCGTGTTTTGTCTTTCTCCGCCCCCCGCGGTCGGCGGCGACCTGCCGGTGCTCGGAAAAATCGTGCGCAAGGATGTCGCAATTGATTCGCTGCTGCCGGCGGATGCGAAGATCGAGGTCTTGGCGAGCGGGCTCGATTGGAGCGAGGGACCGGCGTGGGTCAAGGATGGCGGCTACCTGATCTCCAGCGATATTCCACGCAACTCGATCATGAAGTTTAAAGACAGCGAGGGGATGAGCCTGTTCATGAAGCCGGCGGGCTACACGGGCATTGCCAGCTATGGCGGCGAGCCGGGTGCGAACGGTTTGGCGATCGACGCCCAAGGACGCCTCGTGGCCTGCGAACATGGCGATCGCCGGCTCTCCCGATTGAATTTCGACGGCGGAAAACGGACGCTGGCGGATAACTACCAAGGACAGCGATTCAATAGCCCGAACGATCTCGATATCAAGTCGAACGGCAAAATGTACTTGTGCCGTGTGAAGACAAGGACGAAGGGTGCGGGCTGGTAGCGGGTAGCCGTTCGCCAGCGATTGATCGTGTCCGGCTGCCAGCGACCAACAATCTGCTACTCGCTGCTCCGAAGGAGCCTTTCGTGTCCACAACGCCGACGGATAACGCTTCCGCTCCGGACGAGTTCAAATCGCACGTCTGGAATCAACTCTCGGAATGCGTCGATGCGTTTATCGGCGCCTGGGACAAGGCCGTTGAGCCACCTTCGATTGGCGACTTCGTGCCGATGGAACAACCGGCCATTCGCAAGCTGATTCTGAGCGAGCTGGTCAAGGTCGATCTTGAGTATCGCTGGCGGAATAAGCGGTTCCCGAAGCTTCTTGAGGACTACCTCGTCGAATTTCCCGAGATGGCCGAGAGCGGGTTCGCACCGGTTGATCTGGTGTACGAGGAATATCATGTGCGTCGCCAGGCGGGCGACGACGTTGAGCCCGCCGCGTACTTCAAGCGGTTTCCCACGCAGGAGACCGAGCTGCGGCGGTTGCTCAAGCTCGAGTCGCCGAACGTGACCACGACGCTGATCCGCGGCTCCGCCCAATTGCCGATAAATCTGGGTGATCAGATCGACGATTTCGATCTGCTCACCGAGTTGGGCAAGGGTGCATTTGCCTGCGTGTACCTGGCACGGCAACGGTCGATGCAGCGGATGGTGGCCCTCAAGGTATCGGCCGACAAAGGGGCGGAGCCGCAAACGCTTGCGCAGCTCGATCACCCGAACATCGTCCGCGTCTACGACCAGCGGCAGCTTCCCGATCGCAAGCTACGGCTGCTCTACATGCAGTACGTGCCCGGAGGCACGTTGGAAGGTCCTCACGAGCATCTGCAACGACTGGCCCCGGTCCAACGCAACGGCCAACAGTTCTTAAACGCCATCGATCGGGTTCTGGACGAGCGTGGCGAATCACCTCCGACCGATTCGTCGACGCGCGAAAAGATTTCCAACGCCAGTTGGCCGCAAGTGGTGTGCTGGCTTGGCTCGAAACTGGCTGCGGCGCTGGCCTATGCCCACAGGCAAGGCGTGCTGCATCGCGACTTGAAGCCAGCCAATGTGCTCATTGCCGCGGACGGCAACCCCAAGCTCGCGGACTTCAACATCAGCTTTGCGAGCAAGCTGGAGGGTGCCACGCCGGCGGCCTACTTTGGCGGCAGCCTGGCCTACATGTCGCCGGAACAATTGGAAGCCTGCAATCCATCGCACGAGCGGGAGCCCGATTCGCTCGACGGCCGCGCCGACGTGTACTCGCTCGGCGTGCTGCTCTGGGAACTGCTCACCGGATCGCGGCCGTTTCCCGACGAAAAACCGACGAACAACTGGACCGGCATGCTGACCACCATGGTCGCGCGGCGCACGGCGGGCATGAATGCTCCGACTTTCGCGAAGCTGCCGCCCGACTGTCCCGCCGGTTTGCGAGAATCGCTCAGCAAGTGCCTGACGCCAAACCTTGAGGCGCGCGTCGATGCGGCAGCGGCCGCCCGCATGTTCGAAATCTGCCTGCAGCCGCGCGCCCAAAAATTATTGCACGGGCCTCAATCGCGTTGGCGCGCGATCGTGGGCAACTATCCGACACTAACGGTTGTCGTCGCGATTGTGGCGGTCAACCTTGTGCTGAGCGTGCTTAACATCGTGTACAATGTCGCGCAGATCCTGCGCGATTTTAACGTCACGCAAGAGCAGTTTTTCAGCGGGCCCGTGCCGATTATCAACACCGTGTGTTACAGCTTGGGAATCGGCACGGTGTTATCCATAGGGTGGTCTGTGTTTACGGCCGTACGACCGAATCCGCCGCCTCTTACGGCTGGTGCTTTGACGGTTACACGCGCACGTTGCTTACGGTTGGGTGACTACCTGGCCGTCACGGTGATTGCACTCTGGGTAGCGAGTGGGATCATTTTGCCTCCCTGGCTGACACTCATGCGAACGCAAGCAGATGCTCCGGTGAGACTAGCGTCGATCGTGCACTTTTTTTTATCGCAGTGTCTGTGTGGGTTGATCGCCACCACCATGTCGTACTTTATTCTGACATTCATCGGGGTTCGCTATTTTTATCCGCGGCTGATCGCGCGTGAATTGCCCGAACACAGCGACGTGGACCAACTTGCGGGACTCAGCCGCCGGATTTGGCTCTACTACTTGCTGGCAGTCGCGGCCCCCTTTCTCGCGGCGTTGCTGTTGATGTCACAATTCTCCCCGGCGGGCGCGGCGGAGAGCGGCAACTTAAAGCTCTTCATCATGTTCCTCATCGTATTGGGTCTGGTGGGCTTCGGCATGGCCTACTACTTCGACCGCGCGATCCGGGATGACCTCTCGGCGCTAGCCCAGATCGTCAATCCTGCCGGATCGACGCTGGCCGGCACGGAAACCACCGAGTCGTTTATGACGGGATCGCGAAGCGATACCTTCGCACGACGCAAAGATGAGACCCAACAGCGCAAATGACAGGTAAACGCCCGTTGGCCTGACAGCCATTCCATTTTCCGAGAAAAGAACAATCGGCGAATTGGCTCCATGGGCAAATCGGGTTGGAATAACGCTTATCGCTTCACGCCGCACGCAGCCAACGGCGGACGTGGTTGCGCGTCGCCGAGGCAAAGGTGAGCGCCACTTGCCTGGCCCCCGTGGAACTTGGCTCGCGCACGCGAATGGCCAACCCGACGGCGGCGAGCCTCAACAACACACTGACCGCGAACAGCCCATGGAAATGATTCCACGTCGCACCTAGGAATTCGAGCGACCAACCATCCGTCAATGCCAGCAGCACTCCGGCGACAATCGACGTCACTCCGCCCACCAGCCCCGCGTAGGCGGTGCCGGCGGCGACGAACATGGTGCGGTTCTCGCGCGGTGAGTTCTTGATCAGAAAGCCGTTGTTGGCGATCGTGATGCCGGCATTCAGAAAAGCGTCCGCGGCGAAGACCGGCGCGAGGACCCAGAAGGCGGTCGTCGGGTCGTGGGGGCACAAGAGCATGGCCACCATGTTTACGCTCTTGAATGTCACGCACAAAATCAGCACCGGCCGTTGTCCGAAGCGTTCCACCCAGTTGCCCAGCTGCCTTGACAGCAGCGCCCCGCCGACCCACGAGATCGTCCACAGCAAAAGCACCCGGAACAAGTCCAGACCGACGACTTCCAGCAGGTACATGCTGATGAAAGGTGAGCCGACCATCGCCGCCATGTGCCAGAAGCATGTGAACTCAATGAAGCTGCGAAAACGCGGCTCGCGAAAGGGGCTGGCAAGCACGTCCCAGACGCGTGGCGATGGATGGTGCCTGACGGGCGGTTCTTCGATCCGCAGGAACAGTAGCACGTCGATCAGGCCGAGCACGGCGCCGAGCACAATGATGCCGGCAAACCCAGCGCGAATATCCGTCGTTGCGTGCAGGAAAAACAGCGAGTTGACCAGCAGAGTGACCGCCGCCGTCCACTGCTGCGACGAGTGCCGTACGCCCCAAAAGCTGCTCAAGCCTCGATGCGGCAGGTAGTCGCCCATCCAGGATAGCCAAAGCGGATTGCCAAAGTGCAACAGGGCATGGTTGGCAAAAGTCAACGTAATCAAAAGCCACAACCAAAAAGCATTGGGCACGCTCGGCATCAGCCAGGGACCCAGCGCCGCCGGCAAGAACACCAGCCGTTGGCAGATCGCCACGGCCAGCCACAGCGGCTTGCGATACAGCAGCCGGCGCACCGCCAGCGCCGCAATCAACTGCATGAAGATCAAGCCGACCGGCAACGCGCCCAATATCCCGATGTGCAAACTGCTGCCGCCTAGCTCACGGGTAAACTGCACCGTGGCGGGGGACGTCGTAAGCTGCGTATACGCCATCGCCAGCGAACCGCCAACAATGATCGCCCGCTTGGATTTTTCGAGCGGCCACATCCTCAAACGTAACGGACCGACGGATTTGCCGGGTGAAACAGGCTGGCAATCCAGGTCGGGTGGCGACTCTGTCACTCTCTCACTCCCTCACGCTACCCGCGTTGCAAGCCACCCGGAGAGTTCCCGCGCAGCCAGAATCAGTCCGATGATGTGTTCTAATCTACGTGCCGGATATTAGATGGTTCGCCCACCCGTTCCAAGGGCTAATTTTTCGGCGGTTTTTCGCGGAAAACGCTAGCCGGCTCGCTGCGCCCATCACCGCTCTAAACTCATGAGGCGCAGCAACTTACTCGACAAGCAAGCGCGGGCTTGGGTACCAGCCCCACCTTGAGAATCGGACGTGCAACGTGCCGTCGCCTGCCTGAAGTTGGCCGACCGCAGCAGCGGTTGCGGTCTGAACGAGTTCACCCATCCGAGGTGATGGTGATGAAGCCGAGGTGATGGTGATGAAGCTTGAGCGAAAAATACTCGCCGCACTCGGGCGAGTCTTGGTGCCCTCCTTGGTTCGGCGCCGCACGCTATGCGGACCTCCAACGACGACCTGCCGAGCGAAAGCCAACGGCCTGATCCTCGTCACCCACAAAACGGCTGAGCGTAGCCGTGTCATCGGACTGTTGATCGAAAATCGGGAGGCGCCTCCGTCGCCGTCCAGTCCCTCGCAGTGTCTTGAACTCGCCAAGATTGTCGGGAAGCGAGCGAATCGGGTAATAGACAGCCTACCATGGTTGTTCTAAGATGTTCGCGTGCGAACGGTCGATTGGCGTTTCGCACGGTCACTTTTCCGGTCCCGCAGTTCAGGAGCCGAACATGAATCTCCTCCTCGCTGAATTTTCGTCCGGCACGATTGCCTTGATTGTCGTCGGCGTCATTGCCGTGTTGTTTTTAATGTACGCCATCGGCGTGTACAACAGTCTGGTGGGGTCATCCGAATTCCGTTGCGCTCAATCGGCGTGCCGGGCGTCACACGATTTGCGATCAAGTCCGCGACGAATGAATTGTTGACATTCTGATGACGCTGAAAAATATATTGATAGACGCGCTG
>SXHT01000217.1 GCA_005773095.1 Planctomycetaceae bacterium | reverse complement strand
CTTCGTGGATGGAGCGGATGATCGGCAAACTGGACCTGGAATCGACCATCCGCCCCCGCGGCAGGCCCCGCAAACCGACAAACGGTTCCTGACCCTTTTATTCCCTCTTTTATTCCACTTTCTCCACGGTCCAGAGCTGTTGCGATCGGCCTCGCGACTCCCTTACACTGAATCCCAGGGGATCGCTTCTCGAACTATCCGCATAGCCCCCCGACGGCCGAGCGGCTCAGCTCAACGCACAAACAATCCCTCCGCTACGGTCGGGATAGTTTGATATTCGTTAGGCTCCGCAGAGACCTCCAACGTCAGCCATGCGCCTACCTCTCCTCCAAGAGCGCCCCTACCTGGCTCCATTGAAGCCAGTCTCGTCAGCGACGACGACACAAGTCATACAGCCATCTGGCCAACTGATCCTGACGATTGAACACGATCCCATCTGCGGCGTCACTCCCAAGATGCTCAGGTGGTGGTTCGAGCATATCGGTGGGTCCATGGAACACGATGGCGTCACTTATCCAAGGTACCTGCTTTGGCATCCTCGGGATCACATCCATTGGGAGCTTGTACGCCCTGCGCCCGATGGGGGCTCAGGTCAGGGAGCGTACTTTCGCATCGTTGAAGCCTTCGCCGCTAACCGCGACTTCTACGTGGATTCAGTCGAGTACGTTGAGAAGTTGGACGAAGAGGGCATTTCTCTCGTCAAGTGCATCGCGGGAGCAGAGATCTTCCGACTTGAACACCGCTTCGGTACATGTCCCGTAGGCGCAACCTACCGTTCCCGCATGGCAGTTGGACTGTCGTCCGGTCCGCTTGCAGTCATCTTCAATCGGTGGATTCGCCCTCGCGTCTTCTCGGAAGAGATGGGGACGGCCTGGCTGACTCACAACGTTGAAGAAGTTGGACTACTTGAGCATCTGCTCCCAAAGCTATACCGTGCGCAGGAAGAAAAGGTGCCAGAATCTCGCTTTCGGCCGCCTGCCGCGCCCAACGCCGGCCGTCGCGGCAACGGGCTTGGGGCCGGCGAAACAACGTGACGTGAGGTCGGCCATCGAGCAGGTCTTCCTGCAGGTGATCCGACTTCGCCGCGTATTCACTGACGGGACCCTGACAATGCGGACAACGCGCCGGCGCGGCAACCTTTACCAACAGGTCATGTTGGGTCGACGTGGGGCGATATCAGCCGGGATGGCCGACCGGAGCGCCGCGTTTGCGTTTCTTGGCCTTCGCCTGGTTGTCCGCGAGGGACGAAGCTGCCAGACGGGGAATCGGCCTGCTTCTGCTGGTTGGTGGCGAACTTGGTCTGCCGCTCCAGCTTGAGTTCCTGCTTGGCCTGGGCGAGTTGTCTTTTCAGCGCTTCCACTTCCGCGACCAGTTGGGAGACCGTCTTTCTTTCCGCATCCAACTGCCTCAGCAGATGGTCGCGAGATGCTTGATTCTCGTTGGCGGCGAGCACCACCAATCCCAGCGGCGCTCCGCCCAAATGCGGGCAATGACGGAGCTCACGGCAACCATGCTCGTGTTTACGGTAGAAACTGAAGCTCATGGCATTCATCCTGGAATGCCAACAAGCTAACGACTCTCTGGAATATCACCGAGACGAGTTTTTGAACGCTGACGGAATCCGCCCATAATTTGACCGCCCCACGCCGCCGCCGCTAGCATGCACCCTCGACCGCGGAACTAAACTGATACTGCCAAAGTCGCGGTAGAGAACCCGGCTGTTGGGATACGTCGTTTGCTGCAGGCGGGCACCGGTGGTGATCAAGCCACTGGAGGCCGTGTCGTCGAACGAATAGACCACCGACGGGGTATTCGTGTCCTTGGTACCTTGTCAAGTCGTCCACGGATTGCCTTCGACGGTGGCGCAGCGCTCGTCGACGACGATGCGTTCCGGCACCGGACCGGCGTAGACCCAGATCATGGCCATCGGATGAGCCGACTCGTTGATGAAGTAGTGAACTCGCCCGCGCGGTTGCAGGGCCGTGGCGCAATCGGACATGCTGTACCTTCGCCCTTCGACCACGCAGGTGGCGACGCCTTCGATAATGCAAATCGACTCGTCGAAGTCGTGAAAATGGGCAGGCAATCGGCCGCCGGGATCAAACAGCCCGTAGCCGCCGCTCATTTCAATGCCGGGCATTAAATCGCGGTTGAAGTAGTCGATGAACGACGTGTTCGGGCCGGCCGCGAATCGGGGGGCGGTGGCAGAGCGAGTGACGCGCTCCGCCCCGGGAAACCCGGCGGAATCATCGGGCATCGCGCGTCGCGAAAAGAAGCGGTCGACGAGCGTGCGAGTTGGCTGGTCGCTGGCGAGCGCAATGTGGAACACGGCCAGCAGGCTGCGCGATACGTTCACGGCGCGATGAGCCAAGCCGGCCGGGACCGTCACATTATCGAGCGGCGTGAGTCGGTACCCGCGTCCTTCGACTTCCACGGTTGCTTCGCCTGAGAGGAGTGTGATCGATTCGCTGAAAGCATGCTTGTGGTACGGCAATTCGGCACCGGCATGGAACGTCACCAGTCCCGTCGTCAATTGCCGCGCGCGGTTGTGCGCGCCGACCAGGCACTCAAACGACACGCCGCGGGCCAGTTCGGATTTCGGTCCTGAATCGACGGCGTTCATCACCTCGGGTCGGTCGGGCCGCATCGATTCGGGGGGGCGCGCCAGTGGATCGGCCGCGCGCATTGCGCCTCCGGCCGCCAGGTCCGGCAGAATGCGCCGGTCCCGTCCGACGGCAATCAGGCAATCGTGCAACGATCGCAGCAGCAGCCCGCCATCGGTGCCCGCGCCTAGCATGCGGAAACCCTGGCTGCGCCGCTGTCGTAAATTTTCATTGCTGGTGGCCAAGATTCCGCAGTGTTTTCCCGCCCGGCGAATGGTGTCCTTAATCGAAAGCAGCTGGTCGGCCACACCCAAGCCTTCCCATTGACCGGGATATCCGGCGGTGGCGGAGTAATCGGCTGGTCCGAGAAACACCACTTCCACGCCAGCCACTTCGCACAGCGACTGTACGTTGCGGCCGGCGCGGACCGTTTCCACGATGGGCACGACCAGGACGTTGTCGTTTGCCTCGGCGGCGTGCTCGGCGAAGCATTGCCCCCAGGCGGTGGCCCGTTCCGCGCCGATGCCGCGAACGCCCAGTGGCGGATAGAAAGCGTACCGCGCCGCCTGCCGCAACTGGTCGGCCGATTGAATCCACGGCACGATCACGCCATCAGCGCCGATATCCAGTGCCCGCTTGATCAATCCGCCGTTCAACTCCGCCACGCGGACCAGCGCTACGGTATCACTTCGTACCGTGGCGCGGATGTGCTCCAGAATCTCTTTCCAATCCAGGTGTCCATGTTCGGCATCGATCACCACCCAGTCCAGCAACAAGGCGGCCGCCATTTCGGTGATGCTCGGCGATTCGAGCGTGACCCACAACCCGTAGACGGGCTCGTCGGAGGCGAGCTTGCCGCGAAACTTCTTTAGCGCGCTGGTCTTCATGCGATTTGTTTTGCAGTGCCCGTGAACCAAACCGGATCATAGATCATTCTTAGAATAGTTCACGATTGCGCGCCATGCCAGATATTGGCGGCTCGCACGCGGTTCATTGCCCGAGTTCATCGGAGAACCCGTCCGATCGCATTCCTAATTCAATCAGTGGCAGCCGATCGCGGAAAGTGTGCATCGACGATATCGCAAAACTCTCCCGGTGTTGAGGATTGTGCCACTCGCGTGCGGAACTCGCGGGCGCCGGGGCGGCCCTGGGCGTAGCAGCAGGCGTATTTGCGCATCAGCACGGTGCCTTTTTCAGGACCGAAGCGGTGGCACACGAGGCCGTAGTGATGCAGCAAGAGTTCTCGCTGTTCTTCAAGCGTTGGGTCGGGCGGGATCGGCTCGCCTCGCAGCGCGGCCTGGGCTTGTTTGAAGAGCCACGGTTTGCCGAGCGCTGCGCGGGCGATCATTACGCCATCGACCTGGTAGCGGCGGAAAGCTTCGACGACGGCTACTGGCGTAGCCAGGTCGCCGTTGCCGATCAGCGGGATCCGTTTCAAACGAGATTTGATCTGGCTGATGCGGTCCCAATCAGCGCTGCCGCTGAAGAAATCCGCGGCGGTTCGGCCGTGCACGGTGAGCGCCGCGGCGCCGGCGGACTCCACAATCTCGGCGACTTCATCGCAAACGATTGCGCCTCGCGAGCAACCGAGGCGAATCTTGGCGGTCACGGGCGTGGGCGCGCAGGCCGCCACGACGCGCTCGATGATCGCGAACATTCGCTCGGGCTGACGGAGCAGGTACGAACCACTGTGGGCTTTTTCGGTAACCTGCTTCACCGGGCAGCCGAAGTTGATATCGACGACGCTGACCTTGAACTCGTGCGCAAGCTTTGCGCCGACTTCCGCCAACGTCGCCGGATCGTTATCCCAAATCTGCACGGCGAGCGGACGCGGTTCGTCCATCACGCCCCAGAGGCGATCGGGCCATGCGTCTTTCTGATTCTCAAGCCACAGGAACCCTTTCGCGTGGACCATTTCCGTGGCTTGCAGGCCCGCGCCGCCAAACTCGCGGACGATTTGGCGGAAAGCATAGTTGGTGAAGCCGGCCATCGGCGCTTGGAGCACCGGAGGGTCGATGATGAGAGGGCCGATGCAAAGCGGGGCGGGCGGGGGTGTGGGGTCGGCGGGACGAGGCATCGTTGCGCCTTCCCGTCGGGTTTCGTCAATCCGCAGGTCTGCCAGCCGCATCAGGTCTCTGAGTCTCGATGACGAGTCAGCACCAGGGCCGACACCAATTTATCGGCTGGCACGTTCTCTGGCATGGTCGCCAAGACATAGTCGGCGATTGCCAAATTGTACCTTTTTGTGGCTCGCAGGAAAAACACGGTGTGGCTGGCCTGCCGTTCGATGAGCGCCATCGCCAGATCGAAGACTTTTGGCCCGGCGCCGGGGTCGCGCAGCGCGGTTGCCCGGGCGGAGTCGGCATAGACGACCGTGCCGGCGTGGTCGACCATCTGTAGGTGCAGCACTTTGACCAGCGCGCCCAATTGATCGAGCTGCCGGGCTTCGACCAATTCGCGGGGCTGCTCTTCGAGCCGCAGCAAGTAGCGTCCGCCGTGGGGTGACGTGTTTGGCAAAAGCCATTCGTCTTGCAACCGGCCGCCGCAGAGCGAGGTCAGGTCGTACTGCGAGTGCAACATTTCCACCTGCGCATCGAGCAGCGCTGCCTTGACAATTCGCCGTAGAGCCTGCAAGCGGATAACTGCCTCCGGCCCGCCGCGGCTGCCGCGAATGCGAGTGGCGGCTTGCGACAGACTGGTCAGCTCGCTGGCTTCGTCGCTGAATACCTGAAAAGTTGCCGCTGCCTCCCGGGCATTCCAAAATGCGGCAATCACATCGCGACGTGCCGAGACCGGGCACATCGACAAGCAGTCGGCCAGCGACGTGGGCTGGCCCGCGTCGTGGGGAAGCATTTCCGGTGCATTCAGGGCGCTGGCCAGTCGCTGAGTGCGCAAACGGGTATCGACATCCACCAGGGCCCGCCACAGCGCTCGCTGAGAGTCCTCTTCGTCGAAGTCGATGTTGCGGCGCGTGCCGGTCTGGAGATGAACGGCATGAAAATAGCTTGCCAGTTGCGCAATTTCCCCTCGGCGCTGCCGCGAGAGCGAGGGATTTTGCGAAGGGGCTGCGCCCGCAAAACAATCGCCCTCCACCCCGACCTCACTTCCTCGGACGAGGGCCAGGGAAGGCGCACGCCTGTCCTTGCTCGAGCTTCGATCGTTGAACGGGTCGCTGCGTGATTTCTTTAAGGGAACGATCTCCTCCTCATCCGTTGGCGGGTTGCTCGGAGCGCTGCGAAAGGTTCGATCGTAGCGATCACCGCCACTGCTTGAGCGAGCTTTGCTCGCTGGGGCCTCATCGTCAATCGGTTCTGAGGAACGCAGTGTCGAGCCGCGCGGCGTGGTCGTTTCGGTTGCGGGCCGCGTGCCTCCGACGCCTGGCTTGATGAGCATCGCCACCAGGGCATTCGCATCGCTCGTCGACGGAGCGACCATCAGCGCGTATTCGGCGATGTCTTGATTGTATTCCCGAATGGCCCCGGTGAATGCCTTACGTTCCTTCCAAAGTCGCTCGAAGGCAAGAATCAGCGTCGTCAAGTCGGCCGTGCCCTGGCTGTACTCGTCGGACGAGGCATCGACCGCGTCGATGGCTGCCACAATACCTTCGGCGTGCTCATCGATGGCTTGCCGTCGCACGGGCAAAATGCGGTCGATCAAGTAGGCTCGCGGCGGCGGCGTGCGCCCCGAATAGACATGGCTGAATCGTGTGTCGTATCTGCCCGTGTGCGGAATGTCGACCGCTAACGGCATCTGTGACGTGGGTGGCAAGCTCATCTCGGCCGCGAGCGCATTCTGAGCGCGGATCACCAGCGTCTCGGCATCGCGCTGCAAGGCCCGCATGGCGCAGCGTGCGGCGCGCAGCGCCGGCTGGTTGAGCTGTCCCTGGGTGGTGACTCGCAAGCGGGCCACGGCATCGCGGGCAAAGTGATAGTCGGCCTGGGCGATGACCAGTCGCCAATAGACTTGGGCGATCTTGATTTGTTGGGCTCGGTCGCTTGCTCGCTTAAGGGCATCTACGAGCCGAAGTGTCTGATACTGGCTTTGCTCTCCCTCGAGCGGCAGAAACGCGCCCTCGGGAACTGTCGCAAGCGCCTCCGCCATGATTTCCGGCGGACGCATCTTTTGGTTGATGCCGCCGACCGGTGAAAGGCGCTCGTTGTCTTCGGTGGCTCGCCTGGTGCGAGAGTCTTCCGAGTCGAATGTTCGGATGCGAGTGTCGGTTGTTCGTTCTTCCTCAGCAAAGCCGGCTCGAGGCCGCGTGCCGGATGGGCCGCGTGCGCGATCATCGTCCATGCGCGCCGCCGGCGCCGACTTGGGAGTAAAACGGGGTGAAGGCGCCAACGAGTCGGTCGAACGCGCTTGTCCAAGCAAGCTGCAACAGATCACCAGCGATGCGATCATGGCGGTCGTCTCCTTGTAGGCCAGGCTATTGAGGCGGACTGCGGGCATGGGCGAGGTTGGTCAGGCTAGAAAGCCTGCTCCACGCGGACGCTAGCCTGCCACGTTCGCGAAAATCCGTCAATGCGGGTTTTGAGCTTGGAATCCGAAACCCCACGCGTTACCGACGCTGCTGGTATCGATGTCGGGCGGCGCGGATGCGCACCCGGGGAGCGAGACCGACCGCCGCCGCGCTGCGTACGAGACATATTACCCCTGCGCGCTACGCTGCGCTGCGAGAAGGTTCCCGCCGTTTGCCGCACGCGCTCGGTGCGGCGGAAGCGTATGTGCGTGAGATTTTGAAGGTGATCGCGGTCCTCCAGCCGTGGAAGCGGAAATGCGATTTAGCCGGGGGCCGTCCCCCTTGTCTTGGCCCGTGAACGGTTACTGCCAGGCAGATGCTCGCCCTACCCTCGTGTGAACTGTAATCGTCGTGTTTTTCGCGGGGTTATCGCCGGTTCAGCCTGGCGTGTCCAGATAGGGATCCTGACCCATTTGGATTTGCAGTTTCTTCCGCTCTTTTTCGTGGTACATCAGAATGCGGCGGTCGCGAAAATGGCGTCGCTCGATCTTCCGCTGGGCCTTGCGGAAAAGGGAGGCGTACTTGTCAAGCTCGAAACCAGGCGCCCTGAGGGCACCCGCGACCTCGGAACGTTCAGCGTCTCCGTTCGACTCACGGTTCGTTTTTCGCTCGGCATTTCGAGCCCCGACGGTCTTCCATTTTTCGGCCTTGTCGGGCCCCAACCCAAGCAACAGTTCATCCTCGAGCGACAAAAAGAAGCGAAACGTGCCAGGGTCGCCTTGCCGTCCACAGCGGCCGACGAGTTGGCGGTCGATGCGGGCGGAGTCGTGCATTTCGGTGCAGATCACGTGCAGTCCACCAATCTCGGCCACACCGTCACCCAGTTTGATGTCGGTG
>SXHT01000216.1 GCA_005773095.1 Planctomycetaceae bacterium | reverse complement strand
GTGAATCAGCGCGCTGACGGGTGTGGGGCCTTCCATCGCGTCGGGCAACCACACATGCAGCGGAAATTGGGCGCTCTTGCCGCACGCGCCCAGCAAAAGCAACAGGCAGATCGCCGTGCCCACGGCGCCGGTGGCGTACATCGCGCTGTGATCGGCGAGCCGCGTATGGCCCAGCACGCCCGCGATTCCGCCGGCATCGTGGAAGTTGAGCGTGCCGTACGTGGTCCAAATCAAAAAAATGCCCAGCGCAAAGCCAAAGTCGCCAATACGGTTGACCAGAAACGCCTTCTTGCCAGCGGCCGCGGCTTCGGGCTTCTCGTACCAGAAGCCAATCAGCAGATAACTGCACACGCCAACCGCTTCCCAGAACACATACAAAAGCGCGAAATTGCTGACACTCACCAGCATTGTCATTGAGAACACGAACAGCGCCACATAGGCAAAGAACCGCCAATAGCCCGGATCGCCGTGCATATAGCCGCTGGCGTAGATCGCCACAAGCGACGACACAAATGTCACCATGCAGAGCATGATGCAGGTGAGCGCGTCAGCCCGCAAAGTCACGTCGATCTTGAACGGCAACATGGCCGGCAGAGGGGGCGGCACTTCGCCGGGCTGGTCGCTGGCGGCAAGGGCAGATTCCACTGAATTCCGGGAAATGGCGCCGGGCACGGTGAGCCAGTTCCAAAGATCAACGTGCGATTCCCAGCCGACCGCCGACGATTTTCCCAGGTTTGACTCCCTGGAATGCTGGCCCTGCACTTGAACGAGCAGCATCACACTCAGCACGAACGAGCCGAGAAAGGCCAGTACCACCGGCAGGTGACTCTTTTCCTTGAGCAGCCACTTGCCCGTCAGAGCGACGAATAAGCAAGCCGCGAGCGGCAAAGCGGGAATCAGGGGCAGGAGTTGGGCGATGGTTATCATTGCGAAACCGCGAGCGGTTCGGGCGATCGGCGCTAAACGTCAGACCATTGCTCGATGCGTTTCTTCTTCCGTGTTATGTTCGGGCTCGGTTCCCGACGGAGTCAAGGTCGGCCAGTGGTGCGGGGTTTCGCCAGCGACTTCGGGGATTTCTTGATCGGCGTAGGCTGGCAGGTTGTCCTCGCGGAGGTCGTGCCAGAAGGCAATGTCGAGCGAGCCGCTGCGCTGGTAAATCGCGACGACGAGTGCCAGGGCAATTGCGGCCTCGCATGCGGCGACTGTGAGGATGAAGATCACCAGTGCCTGTCCGCCCCAATCGTTGTGATACCGGCCCCAAGCCACCAGGCTGACCGACACGCCTTGGAGCATCATCTCCGCCGAGAGGAACATCACGATCATGTTGCGCCGACTGAAAAAGCCGATCAGCCCCAAGCCGACGAGCAGCGCGCCGACAAGCAGATAGTTTTCGAGCAGTCCGACTTCGTTCATCGCAGTGCCTCCCCTGCACGCAATTCCGGTCGCTGAGGCTCCCGGCTGGCCGACTTTGGTCGCTGACGCTTCCGGCTTGCCGGCTGGCCGCGGCGCGATTTGGCCTCCGCCACGATTGCCACGCAGCCGACCATCGCGACCAGCAGCAGCGTACCGGCCAGCTCCACGGCCACCAAATGCCGGCTGAACAACTGGCCGCCCAGATGCGCCATGTGTTCGCCGGCCAGGATTTCCCCTGTGCGGTCTATCTCGACCGTGGAAAACTTCGTGTCGAAGGCATCGGGCGGGTTGAACACGCCAACGAGCGCGAACGTCAGTACGCCGACCATGAACGCGCCGGTGATGGCCGACAGCGGCGCTTCCCAGCTCAAGCGGTCGTAAGAGGCGTGCCCTTCGGGATTGGCAAGCATCAACACGAACAGAAACGTCACGAGAATCGCTCCCGCGTAAACCACGATCGTGGCCACGCCCAGAAATTGCGATCCTTGCAGCATGAACAGGCCCGCGGTGCCCAGCAGCGAGAGCGCGAACCAAATGGCACAGTAGACGGGGTTCTTCAACGTGATTGTCATGACCGCGGCGATGACCGTGACGGCGGCGAGGAAGCCGAATGTGCCGGTGCTCGCCCAGTCGCCCAGCGCGGGCATCCTCGACGCGAACAGGCCCAGCGACACAAGCGTAATCACCAGTCCCAGCCACCAGCCGCGCGTGGCGCCGCGCGGCAAGAGCAACCAGATGCCGACGGCAAACAGCAGCGTGCCCCAGGTAAGCGGATTTCGCACCAGCGCGTCGAGTGTCATGTGACGGTCCCTCCGCAGGCCGTCGACTTCATCGGCTCGGCGTCTTTCGTCTGGTCGTACACGCTGAGCAGCTTTTCCTTGTCGAAGATCATTTCCTCGCGGCTGCGGCCGGTCAGATCGAACAGGCTGGTGAGTTCGATCGCGTCGACCGGGCAAGCCTCTTCGCACATGCCGCAAAAGATGCAGCGCAACTCGTCGATGCTGAAGCTCTGGGGGTATTTTTCCCGGTCGGGCCAGGGGCTTTCCACGCCGATGATGTCGATGCAATGCGCCGGGCAGGCCGTGGCGCAAAGGAAGCATGCGACGCACTTCACGCGGCCCTGCTCGTCTTTATTCAGGCGGTGCACACCGCGGTAGATCAGTGGGTTGCCAATCTGCGGGCGCTGTTCCGGAAAACTGACCGTCACCTTGGGGCTGAACAAGTGGCGTGTGGTGACGGCAAGCCCCTGCACGAACAGCGGCAAGTACATCTTGCCAGCCAGTCCAAGCTTGGGCTCCTCGATCCACTTCACTTGAGGGTCGTTCGGTTGCATGGGTAGGGCCGGCTTCGCCGGCCAACGTTCGATCCAATGGAAATGACGGCCGGCACAGCCGGCCCTACATGGTTTAATTCAAGTGATGGCCGGCACAGCCGGCCCTACATGGTTTAATTCCCGTGACGGCCGGCACAGCCGGCCCTACATGGTTTTGTCTAAAACGTTCGATAGAACTCTGCTTCGGTATCGAACTTTTGCGCCGCACGACGCGGTGTGTTGTCGTCGTGCGAAGGGGAGACCAGCGCGGCCACTACCCAAGCCGCGATCAGCGCCAGCCAGCCGCTAATCGCGAATATCCAGTACACGCCGCCGCCGAATTGCGACTTCAGCGTCCCGCCATATTCCACCATCACGGCCACGACCACGAGATTCACAAGCCCCAGCGGCAACAACACCTTCCATGCCAGCGCCATCAATTGATCAAATCGAAATCGTGGCCAGCTCCAGCGAACCATCATGAAGAACAAGATCACGAGGAAGACCTTGGCGGATAACACGGCAATACGCAATAGGGCTTGGGCCCAGGAAATGGACTCTTCTGAGAAGCCCGTCAGGCCCCACAGATGCCAGCCTCCGAAGAACAGGATCACGATCAAGAATGCGGCGGTGATCATGTGCAGGAACTCAGCCACGAGAAACAACAGCAGTTTGAGCCCGGCGTACTCGGTGTGGTAGCCGCCGATCAACTCCTGCTCGGCTTCCGGCAGGTCGAAGGGCAATCGCGCCGCTTCGGCGAAGGCCGCCACCACGAAAACCAGCAATCCAAGCGGCTGCAAAAAGGCGTTCCAAACGCCCGAGGCGGCCTGGTCGACGATCACCTTGTCGAGGCGAATCGAACCGCTCACCAGCGCCACGCCCAGAATGCCCAAGCCCAGCGGAATCTCGTAGGCGATCAGTTGAGCGCTCGAACGCAGGCCGCCCAGAAAACTGTACTTGTTGTTGCTTGCCCAGCCGCCGAGGATCACCGGAAAGACGGCGATGCTCGAGAGCGCGAACACAAACACCAGCGACGGATCGAGCCCTGGCGCCACCAACAGCGGAATCGGTTCTTTGTCGAGGCCGGGGATGCCGGGTATCGGCGGCAGCACGCTGCCAAAGGGAATTACGGCAAAGATCGCCAGCGCCGCGGCCAGAATCACGATCGGCGCCAAAATGTAGATTGGTTTATCCACATGCGCCGGCGTGTACTCTTCCTTGGTGATGAACTTGATGCCGTCGGCCAACGGCTGGCCGAGACCCAACAGCTTGATCCTGGTCAGCGGAATTCCCACGCGGTTGGGACCTCTGCGGTCTTGCACCCAGGCGGCCATCCAGCGTTCGAGCAGCACAAAGTACGCCGCCGCCGTCATCAGCCCGCCGATCAACAGCACGATCTTCACCAGCGGTGCAACCACGTTTTGCATCAGGGAAGGAAGGTCGGTGGCCATGGGTCAGGAGTCAGCGTCAGGTATTATTTCGCCGCGCTCGCCTGCGACGCGCGTCGGAAAGTACATTGTTCAAATTTGAAACTTGAGATCTCATATTCAAGCACTCGCTCCCGCTAACAAATTCACTTTCAAATCGACTCCTGTCGGCGGAATCGGGCCTCCGGCAGCATTAAAGTACAGAATCTCTCCCGCGATCTCATCCAGCACACGACGCGACCGATACATGCCGGGCATGCCCAGCAGTTGCCAGTACAGACTGGCCTCGGTGCGCACACCGACCGGCGGGCGCACGGCCCACACGACCGAGTGCAGCCGGTCTTTGCAATTCACGTAGGAGCCTTCGCGCTCGGCGAATGCCGCGCCGGGCAATTGATAATCGGCCTGATCGTAGAGCGGCGAACGGAACATATCCTGGACGATCAGCGTCGCCAGACCCTGGCAGCGGGCGGCCACGTTCTCGTCGTTCCAGTCCGACTTTTTGTAGCCTCCGCTGAACCACGCAGCCTGCACTTCACCCGACTCGATCGCGGCCAGGGCATCTTCCCACTTCGGCACGCGGCCCATGAAGTGCGCCACGACTTCTTCGACGCCGCGGCGGTTGGGGCATTTTTCTGCGCGGACCGTGAACCCCTTGGCAAAAACCTGGTCCTCGCCAAACATCGGCACGTGGCCCATCGCGATCCATGCATTGCCGTCGATGCTTCGGCAGTATTTGGCCAACAGGTAAGCTTCCTCCACTGTGAGATGGGGGGAAAGGATCGCTGCCAATCGCTGCGTCTTGCGAAGCCGGGAATCCATCGCGTCGAGCAGCGCCGACCACTCAACCTTAGAAAAGGTGTCAGGAACCTTTTTGTCCCTCGACTCCGCGGACGGAGCCGGTCCCCGGGCCGATTTCACCCATGGCTCGGTCAGGCGATTTTCATGATGGACGTGGTGGTAACCGTAACGGCCCTCATCGCACATCCACCACTCGTTAACGTGCATGTTCGTGCGCGGCTTGAGGCGGTACACGTGGTCCTGGTTCTCCTCGACCGTGATCGAGCAGCCCGTCGAGCAGCCGGTGCAAATGCCAGGATGCTTCTTCATGAACCAGACGCGCTGCTGATACAGGAAGTCTTTGTCGCCGAGCGCGCCCACCGGACAAAGATCGACGACGTTCCCCGAAAGCTTGTTGGCCAGCGGATACCCGGGGAACACGTCGATCTCCTCGTGGCTGCCGCGGTTGATGACCATCAGCTCGCTGGCGCCGGAAATTTCCCGCGTGAACCGCACGCAGCGGGTACACATCACGCAGCGGTCGACAAACAGCGTCACCGTGTCCCCCATCTCACGCCGGCGGCGGGTGAAGGGCCGCAAGTCGGCGCGGCGTTCGGCCTGGCCGTGCTGGAAGTGATAGTCTTGCAGCAGGCATTCGCCCGCCTTGTCGCAGATCGGGCAGTCGATGGGGTGGTCGATGAGCAAGTCTTCCTCGACCATCGCCCGGGCCTGGATGACCTTTGCACTGCCTGTGACGAAGACCGAATTGTTGGTCGCAGGCGTTTGACAGGCGGGCGACAGCTTGGGCAGCATGGTGATGGCGCCGGTCTCGGCATTCCGCGTGCCGGTCTCGACAAGACACATCCGGCAGCTTGCGACGACCGTCAACCCGGGATGCCAACAGTAATGGGGAATCTCGACGCCGGCGCGCGCAGCCACCTGGATGCCGTTGAGCTTTTCGCCCGCGGCAAGTTCGATTTCCTGTCCGTCAACGAGTACGGTGGGCATGTGTCTCACAATAACTTTCAGGATGATCTTGCCCTAAATGTCGTTCGCCTTCCAGTTCAATCGGAGCGTCCGCGAAAATCTTCATGAACCGTTCGCGGAGGTCGTCGACCTCGGGTTCCAGATATCCGATGACCCGTCGCGGATCGATTTCCTTCAAAATATGGCCGAGTGTTGCCATCATGGGGTTGTCTAATGCGCCCCCGCCAAAATCGGCAGTGCGGGCACCGCCTTGGTTTCCAGGTGGCCGGTGGGATTTGTGCGTTTGATGTACTCTTCGAACTCGCCGCGAAACTTGCGGATGGCGTTCTTGATAGGCCATGCGGCGCCGTCCGACAACCCACAGATCGTAGTACCCGGAATGATGCCAATGGTGTCGCCGATCTCAAGCAGCAGATCCAAGTCTCTTAATCGTCCCTTGCCTGCCTTGATGCGTTCGAGCATCGAGAGCGACCAGTGCGTGCCCTCGCGGCAGGGGGTGCATTGGCCGCAGCTTTCGTGGGAGAAAAATCGGCAACTGTTATGCAGAAAGTCGATCATCGAGGTTGTTTCATCCATGACGACGACGGCCGCCGTGCCCAGACCGAGACAGCCGACCTTGCCAGGACCGGCGAAATCCAGCGGTGTATCAAACTCGGCCTCGGTCAGCAAACCCATGCTGATGCCGCCGGGAATCGCGGCCTTGCCCTTGCGGCCTTTCCAAACTCCACCGCCGTATTCTTCGATGAGCTGCCGGCAGGTGATGCCCAGCGGCGCTTCATAACAGCCCGGCTGGTTGATATGGCCGCTCAAGCAATACAGCTTGGGGCCGTAGCTGCCTGGATCTCGTGGGTTATTGGGATCGCTTGGCACTCCGATGCTCTTGAACCAATCCACGCCGCGCCTGGCGATTTGCGTGACGCAGGCCATCGTCTCGATGTTATTGACGACCGTCGGTTTACGGAACACGCCCTCGACGGCGGGGAACGGCGGCTTGATCCTCGGCCAGGCACGCTTGCCTTCCAGGCTTTCGATCAGGCCCGTCTCTTCACCGCAGATGTAAGCCGCTGCGCCGCGATGCAGGAAAATGTCGAGCGAAAAGTCAGCCCCCAGAATGTTCTTGCCCAAGTAACCTTTGGCATAGCACTCGTCGATCGCCATCTGCAACCGCTTGTACGATCGCGGATACTCAACGCGGATGTACAGGTAGGCCGTTGTCGCTTTGGTGGCGTAGCAGCCGACGATAATCCCCTCGATCACTTGATGGGGATCGTCTTCCATCAGGATGCGGTTGTTGAATGTGCCCGGCTCGCTCTCGTCGGCGTTAATGCACATGTAGATCGGGCCGGGATGGTCTTTGGGGAGAAACGACCACTTGAGGCCGGTGGGAAATCCCGCGCCGCCGCGACCGCGCAGATTGCTCGACTTGACCATTTCGATGGCCTGCACGGGGGCCATTTGTTTAAGGACCTTCTTCAAGCCCGTGTAACCGCCGGTCGATTCATACACCTTGAGCGTATGGCTCTCGGGTTTGCCGACATTGGCGAGCAGAACTGGTTCGAATTGGGGCATGGTGAATTTTTAGTGTCCTGTCGCGGGCACTCGGGGCACCCTTCGGGTCGGTGCCGTCGCCGGCGCCTCGAAAAACGGACCACTCACAATTCGCGGACGGCACACTCCGTGTGCCTGCTACTTTCCTATCAGGTCCTTCACAAACCGTTCCGCAGATTCCTTGGTCAAATCCTTGTGTAGCACTTCGCCGGTAAGCATGCAGGGGGCCATTTCGCAAGCCCCTAAGCACTCGGCAAACTCGATCGTCAGCTTGCCGTTGGGGGAACACTCGCCCGGATGCATGCGGGCCACCTTGCACATGTGATCGAGAATCTCGTCCGCTCCGCGCAGAGCACAGCTGATCGAGCGACAGACCCAGGCGCGGGTTTCGCCGTGCGGGGCATCCTGCTTGAAGTAACCATAGAACGACAGCGTGTCCTGCACGACTGCCGGGGGGAGCTCCAACAGTTCCCCAATTTCCACGACCGCCTGCAACGGCACGCAGCGCAGCTTTTCGTTGACGACGTGTAGCGCCGGCAACGTCACCGCTTGCCGCGAAGGATAGCGCGGAAAGAACGCTTTGATCTCGGCGATCATTTCGTCGGTGAGAATGCGGGTATGCGTTGCCGTAGACATCAGCAATTACCTGTCTAGCTCTGCCGCGATGATGTTCAAACTACCCAGCACCGCGACCACGTCGCTCAGCGTGTGTCCTTGGATGAGGTGCGGGAAGATCGCAAAATGGATGTAACTCGGCGGCCGGCAACGGGCGCGGTAGGCCACGTCGCTTCCGTCGCCAACCAGATAGAATCCCAACTCGCCGTTGGGGGCCTCGGTGGCCGTGTAGCTTTCTTCGTGTGGCACTTCGAAGCCGCGATTGCTCATCGTCAACTCGAAGTGGCTGATCGTGCCTTCGATCGTTTGGTAAACCTGCTGCTTGGTGGGAATTGCCACGCGCTCGTCGATTCCCACATTCACGGGACCGGCCGGAATATTCTCAACCGCCGCGGCAACAATCTTCAGGCTCTCGCGCATCTCGGCCTGACGCACCAGGTAGCGGGCAAAACAATCGCCCGATTTCGCCGCGCAGACCTGGAAATCGAAGTCTTTGTAGGCCAGGTACGGCTCGTCTTTGCGCAGATCGCGCGTCACACCGCTGGCCCGGGCAATGGGACCTGTGGCGCTGCGATGGATCGCCTCCTCGCGCGTCAGCACGCCGACGCCTTTGGTGCGATCGACAAAGATCCGGTTGCGATTGAGCAGCCGATCCATATCGTCGAGTGTCTTGGGAAGGTTCTTCACGAAGGTGCGAATCTTCTCGGTCACCAGCGGCGTGATGTCGTACATTACGCCGCCAACACGGGTGTAGCTGTTGGTGAAGCGGGCGCCGCAAAGCGTCTCGAAAATGTCGTAAATTACCTCGCGCTGGTAGAACGCGTAGAGAAAAAATGTAAACGCGCCCGTGTCGAGCCCCACCGCTCCGTTGCAGAGCAAGTGATCGCTGATCCGGGCCAGCTCGGCGATGATCGTGCGGATGTACTTGCAGCGTGGCGTTAATTCAATGCCCAGCAGTGTTTCGACCGCGCAGTGCCAGGCCACATTATTGGCCATCGGCGAGATGTAATTCATCCGGTCGGTGACCGTGACATACTGGTTGTAGTTGAGATGCTCGCCGATCTTCTCAAAGCCGGAGTGCAAATAACCGATATCCGGCACCGCATCGACCACGCGCTCCCCTTCCAGCTTGAGCACCAACCGCAACGTGGTATGCGTCGCCGGATGCTGCGGACCAAAGTTGAGCGTCCACTGATAATCATGCTCGGTCAGGCCCTCGATCGAAGACGAAAAGTCCCCCTCGGCCAGGCGATTTTCAAGCGTCCGTACTTGGGTCAGTGCCATATTCAACTAAGCCATATTCCGCCGCAAGACGGGAAAATTATGCCGTTCGCCGCGACCCTGCATCGGGTAATCCTTGCGAAGCGGAAAGGCAGTAAACTCGTCGGGCAGCAAGATCCGGCGCAGGTCGGGATGACCTTCGAACTCGATGCCGAACATGTCGTACACCTCACGCTCCATCCAGTTGGCGCCTTCCCAGAGCGGCACGACCGACGGCACCGTGAGTTTCGGTTCGTCGAGGAAACATCGCACGGTCAGCCGCTCGTTGGTTTCGATGCCGGCCAGCAGATAGACCAGGCCAAACCGATGTTCCGCATCGCGAAACGTCAGATAATCGACGCACGTGATGTCGACCAGCAATTCGAACTCGCGATCGTCGCGCAAGAATTCAAGCGAGTCGTAAATCTCGGCCGGCGGTACGACCGCGCGCATCTGATTGCGAAACTCGCTGATCGAGACTGTCGGAAAGGCGGCTTTCAGGGCGTCGAGCGAAGCGAGTTGAATCATTGGTGTTGCTGCATCAGCCCCGCGGGGGCGGCATATCTCGCCCCGACGGGGCTAAAACCGTTCTTATTACTCCATTTAGCCCACGACTCACGACGTGGGCTAAGATATTCCGCCCCTACGGGGCTAATGTATACCCAGAGTCCTCAGCCTCGAGTCCCAATGCCGTGACGGCAGAATCGGCAGTTCGATCAGCGCCCGCTTCGGCTTCTGCCGCGCCGCCGTTTCAAACTCACGACCCGTGAGCGTGCCTTCGCGCTGAATCTTGTCCTGCAGATCAATGATCGACTGGATCAACTGCTCAGGCCGCGGCGGGCAACCGGGCACGTACATATCGACGGGAATAAACCGATCGATCCCTTGCACCACGCTGTAGGTGTCGAAGACGCCGCCGGTTGAGGCGCAAGCTCCCATCGAGATGCACCACTTGGGCTCGTGCATCTGTTGCCAGATCCGCTGCAGCACAGGCAGCATTTTCATCACCACGCGCCCGGCGACGATCATCAGGTCGCACTGCCGCGGGCTGAAGCGAAACACCTCGGCGCCGAATCGGGCCAGATCGTGCTTGCTCGCCCCGGTGGCCATCAATTCGATGCCGCAACAGGCGGTGGCAAAGGGCATGGGCCACAAGCTGTTCTTGCGGCACCAACTGGCCAGTTCGTCGAGCTTGCTGACGACCACGTTTTCCGGCAGCTCTAGCGCCATTGAAACACCCCCTTGCGCAAGGCATACACAAAGCCCAGCGCCAAGAGTGCGATAAACACGATCACTTCCGCGAACACCAATCCTCGACTGCCAATCAATCCGGCCGAGACTGCGGCATCGATGCCCTGAGGATTCCGGCTGGCCACCGCCCACGGATAAAGGAACAAAAGTTCCACGTCGAAAATCAAAAAGGCAATCGCCACCAAATGAAACCGCACATCAAACCGACGCCGAGTGTCGTGGATCGGATCCATGCCGCTTTCGTACGGCATCTCTTTTACTTTGCCCGCCCGGGACGGGCCGATCAGCCCGCCCAAGAATAACAGCCCGCCAGCTAAAACCGTCGAGGCCGCGACAAACATCAAAATGGGCAGGAAGAGCTGCATGGAGGTTGATCAGGCCTGGTCGGTGCCGCGGAATACCCCCGAAGTCGCCATCGCTAAATCTCGGACATTGCGATTCAACACGCCCACCGCTTCGGGCCAGACTGGCAGCGATCGGATCGCGTACTTTGTGAATTCTGTCACAATCAATCGGCCAGTAAATACCCCCTTGGGCGGGGATACGCCGAGGCATCGTAGTGTCTCGACCGGGCAGCGGTCAATGGTGGCCACGCCCCGGTGAGGGCGGAGCAGTTAGCCGCCGTAGGGCCGGCTATGCCGGCCAGAGTACAGCGCGTAGGGCCGGCTATGCCGGCCAGAGTTCCGTGCGTAGGGCCGGCTATGCCGGCCAGTGTTCAGTACGCGGAGCCGGCTTTGCCGGCCACAATTTATTGATTTCGCGTAACCGTTCACGGGCCAAGAGAGGGGGGGACAGGCACATTTTCCCGGGAACCACGTTGGGCAACCGCCCAACAGCAGGGCACACCTCTCGCAAATTCACCGGGAAAATGAGCCAGTCCCCGGCCCGTGAACGGTTACCATCGTGGTTTGGCCGTATTGCCCTGGTGAACGCCGAGGTCATTCTGCACAATCGCAAGCTGACCGGTGTTTTCCATCCTTGTTGATTAGGGCTCATAAGATGCCCCTCGAAATCGTTCAAACGCTTTCCGACCTGGTAGCCTTGCCGAGTGTGAACCCCATGGGACGCGAGGTGTCGGGGCGCGAGTTTTTTGAGCACCAGGTGACCGATTATCTGCAGAAGCTTTTTGAACGCCTGCGAGTGCCTTATCTGCGTCAGCCTGTCGCGCCGTGGCGCGACAACATTGTGGCCCGTCTCGATGGAGATCGGTCCGCTGAATCGGGTGGCACGCTCGTGATGCTCGAAGCCCATCAGGACACCGTGCCGGTCACCGGCATGACGATCGACCCGTGGAAGCCGATTGTGCGCGACGGTCGGCTCTATGGACGCGGCGCATGCGACATCAAGGGGGGCATGGCGGCAATGCTCGTCGCTTTCTCGCGGCTGGTGGAAGAGCGGCCGCGTGGCATGCCCACGGTGCTCATGGTCTGCACGGTCAATGAGGAGTTTGGATTCAGCGGTGCGAAAGCGCTGCCGCTGCTCTGGCAAGCCGGCAAGCAGACATCTCCCCTCTTCCCGCAGCGGCGCCCCGAGGATACCCGGGGGTCCGGAGTGGGGGGAACTGGGACCGCGGCGATCAAGCCCCCTCACCCCAACTCTCTCCCCCCCAGCGGCGGAAAGCGAGAAACGATCGAATTCCTTCCGCGCAAGCCCGATCTGGCAATCGTCGCCGAACCGACCGAACTCAACGTCGTCGTGGCCCACAAGGGAGTCGTGCGCTGGCGCTGCCACGCGATTGGCCGCGCGGCGCACAGTTCTCAGCCGCAATTGGGCGATAGCGCTTTATTTCGCATGGCCCGCGTACTTGAAGCACTCGAAATCTATCAGCACGATGTCGTGGAAAACTTGGGCAACCATCCTTTGTGCGGACGACCGACGCTCAGCGTGGGCACAATTAGCGGCGGAATAAGCGTAAACACCGTGCCCGATCATTGCACCATCGAAATCGACCGCCGCTGCTTGCCGGGAGAAGACCCACGGGCGGCCTGGCGGCACGTGCTCGATTATTTGCGCGATTGCCTAGGCGCCGACCCGCTCGTGCAACACGACGAGCCGTTCTCGGAAAGCCAGGGCCTCAATGAAACCCACAACGGCCCGCTCGCCGAACAGCTGCAGCGGATTGTGCGTCATGTGAGCGGACGATGCGAAATCGTGGGCGTGCCCTACGGCACGAACGCCGCGAACATCGCCGAGGCGGGCGTTCCCACCGTGGTCTTCGGCCCCGGCTCCATTGCGCAGGCGCACACGTCGGACGAATGGGTCGAGATCGAACAGCTCACGCTCGCCAGCGAAGCCTACTATCAGTTGGCAAGACAAGCCGGGGAACGGCTCGCGCTGCAACCAGCGGTTGAGTGAAGCATCGTGCCCCATCCTAACCCAAAGCGTTCGCGAGGGATGTCGAGGCCGAATCCAGGATTTCCCTCGCTGGCGCTTCCCGTTGGTAGGAACCGGGGCTTAGAATGTATCCAGAATGAAATGGTGGCCACTGTGCCAGATGCGGCCTTCGGGATACGGGTTGTGCCACTGCTTGTTGTACACGGGAATCCGCATTTCGGCGGGATAGCGGTAGT
>SXHT01000215.1 GCA_005773095.1 Planctomycetaceae bacterium | reverse complement strand
GGCCGCGCTCGGCGCAATACAACCGGCAGCGGCCGTCCCTGAGAAACACGATCCGCGGTGCCGAGTAGTTCTGGCCTTGGGATTCCAGTCGCACTCCTGGCTCTGGCGCCCAGTCGAGTCCGCCGTCGGTTGACACCGCACTGCGGATCGAATTGGTGATGGATTGCGGGCCGGCGCAGCACTCGTAGTACATCCGCAGACGGCCGCCATCACCGATGGGAACGACCTCGGAAGAGACAACGCGGAACTCGCCGGCACCTCCTGCCTGAGGCGACAGCCGCACGCCCGGCTCCGGGGTCCACACGTCGCCATCCGCCGAGAATGCGCTCAAGATGCGCGTCGTTGCGTTGTCGTAGTCATTGGCCCCGGCGGGAAATCCGGGCCGCGGCAGAATCTGAGAGTAGTACAGCCGATAGCCGCCCGGCAGGGCCAGCACTCGTGGGCTGACCGCGCCGCAGACGCCGGTTCGCAGGGCATGTGGCGACCATTGCGCTTCCGGTCGTGGATTGACGTCGGCATCCGGCGGGGCTTCAATCGCCACGGCGGCGTCTTTCGTCCACGCGGTGCCTGGGTCGGTGGCGACGGCATGAACCCGCGGTGAGGCCGACGGCGATTGCGAGAGGTCAATCATTTTGATCTTTCGTCAGGTCTTCAGTCCCAGTTCTTGATGTTGATCGCGCGCAGCGGCCAGATATCGCGCGTAGGCGGCCTCGTCGCGCTGACAGGATGCTCCTCGGAAGACGATCGCAAAGGAGCGGCGATGCCGCGTGAGCGATAAGTTGGCATCCGCCCGGTGGATCGTCATGCCATGATGCGCGACCGCATCACCGGGCTGAAGCGGTATGGCGACTTCGCGCGTGAAATCCTCGTGCGAGTAGTCGGTGATCCCTTGGGAAAAGCCGAGGATCTTTGACCGGGCATGCGCGCGAAAACCCCGCTGGTGCGACCCGTCGACGTAGCGCAGGCAGCCGTTCTCCGCGTCGACTGGGTCGAGAGCCAACCAAATCGTGACGACGTTCGAAGGCGCGAGGCAGAAATAGTAATTGTCCTGATGCGGCGGCGTGACGTGGTTCGTGCCGGGCGGCTTGTTGAACCATTCCGGACCGTCCGACGTCACGGGTTCCCCGATGAGCGCCTCCGCAAGCGCCGTCCATTTGGGGTGCCGCACGTAGTCGTGAAAGTAAGGATCACCCCCCATCCGCTGCATCTGCTTGAGCGTCTCTGGCCGATCGCGGTCGTGAAAAAAGGCATCGCCATCGGGCAGCGATGGTACGACTTCGCGCACGTAACGATCCAGGTTCGCCAGCAGTTCCGCGAGCTCGGCATCCCCCAACAACGGGCGGACAATCACGAAACCATGTTGATCGTAGGACTGCTTTTCGCGTTCAAGTGGCATGAGGTGTTCCTTGGATCAGGTGGAATCGCTTCCCGCTGGAGCCCGGCTGCCAGGCGACCGTGACACCCTCGGAAGCTCATCGTATGGTAGGTTGATTCCGGATGGATCGCAATGATCGCTGGAAGTGTGCGGTGTCGCGAGTGGTTGCAGGTGACGCGAAAGGCCGTTCATGAATTGGCCACGGCGCAGATTTGACATGTTTGTCAAGCATCTGCTACGGTATCGGCACGTCTTATTTCCGATGCAACAACACCACGCCATGCATAGCGCCATTTTTGCCGGCCGAATCGGCCTCGGCGCACTGTTGTTCTGCGCGGCCGTCGCGACCTATCCATCCCTCGCGGCGGCCGATGATCCATCCGTTTCCAAAGTCGGACTGCTGATTGGCGGCGGCAGTGATACCGCTACGCTGTGGGCCGTCGACGAACTTGTCGAACGTTCGGGTGTCCGTTACTTGCTCCACGGCGATGTGCTGCCCGAGGGCCAGGAGAGGGGGACAGGCACATTTTCCCGGGAACCACGTTGGGCAACCGCCCAACAGCACGAGACACCTTTCTTGAATTCGCCGGGAAGATGAGCCAGTCCCCGGCCCGTGAACGGTTACATGGAACGATTAAGCGAGATTCGCTGGAAGACCGTCGCCACCGGAATTGTCTCGCCGGAGGGCCCGGCGGTGGATCGAGTGGGCGACGTCTTTCTGGTGAGCCGCTGGACCGGACGTGTCGTCAGGGTGGATGCGTCCGGGCAGGTTTTGGAGGTCGTTCAGACGGGCGGCAAGCCGCAGTCGGTCGCGCTCCTGGAGTCGGGCGAATTGCTGCTTGCGGACGCCAAGAACCACGCGCTGCAGCGAATCAGCCAGACCGGATCGCTCAGCACGGTGGCCGGCTCGGTCGATGGCGATCAATTCCGCGGGCCCCATGACCTGGTGGTCGCCGAGAATGGGGTCGTCTACATGACCGATCCGGGACTCGAAATGGACGCCCCTGGGCGCATCCTGCGTATCGAAATCTCAACGGGTCGGACAACCGCCTTGGCCGACGGTTATCGCTTTCCCAACGGCATCACGATCAGTGTCGATGGCCGTTACCTGATGGTGGCCGAGAGCGTAACCCACCGCGTGTTGCGGTTTGAGTTGCTCGAGGGCGGAACGCGTCTGGGGTCGCCCGAAACCTTCTGTCAGTTCGCCGATCATCATCCCGATGGCATCGCATTCGATGCCGAGGGCAATCTGCTGGTAACGATTTGCGGCGGCGGAACGCTGGAGGTCGTCGCGCCAGAGGGTAAAGTCATTGCGTCAATAGCCACGGGAGGAAAGAGCTGCACCAATTGTGTGTTCGGCGGCGATGACTTCCAGACGCTCTATCTGACCGAAGACGATCAACAGGCTTTGCTTTCAACCCGTTGGCCGGTGCCTGGACAACGACGATATTCTCGGAGTTTGAACGGGAGATCGCGATCCTGACCTCGCATCATGAGCTATGGGAGAGGCCGCGGTATTTTATTCGTTCGCACAAATGGAGCATCTGAAACATGGCAAAACTATCCGCCGCGAGCAGTTCTAAAACTGCGGAGAGGACCGTGCCCGGTGTTGGTCCTGGCCAGCAATTGAAGCAGCGGCTCAAGGCCGGCGGAGTTCTTATCGGGGGAATCGCGTCGGAATACATCCGGCCTTCCTTGGTCAAGCTCTATCTGCAGGCCGGATTTGATTTCCTCTACATCGAATACGAGCACGGATTCCTGACTCCGACGGCGCTGGTTGACACCGTGCTGTGTGCTCGGGATAACGGGTTGCCGGTGATCGCCAAGACTCCGCAACTCGAGCGGGCGGAGGTCGCCAAGCTGCTCGAGTGTGGGATTGTCGGAATTCAGTTGCCTCGAACCGAATCACGCGTGGACGTGGAAACATTGCGAAGTTACCTGAAGTTTCCACCTTCCGGGACGCGAGCCATCGCACCCGGCTACGGAAGCAGCGGGTATGTGCAACCTCCCGATTGGGAAGCATGGATGCGGGAACAAGATCAGGAGACGTGCCTGGTGGTTCACATTGAGACCCGTCGGGCTTACGAGAACGCCGAGCAGATCATCAGTACGCCAGGCGTGGACATGGTGTACGTCGGACCGGGAGACTTCTCGATCGAAATGGGTCAGCCCGGCCGATATGATCATCCAGATGTCGCGATTCCGATGCAGAAGATTCTGGAGTTGTGCCAAAAGTACAATGTCCCCTTTGGGACCACCGCCTCGGGACCTGCCGCGGCGCGCGCCTGGGTCGAACGCGGCGCTCGGTTCTTTGAAACGACGGATGAGTTGGGATTGATTGTTGCAGGCGGCAAGCGACTCGTTTGTGAATACCGGCAGTTCTGCTCCTGAAGCGTGCCTGGTCGCGCGGACTTCACCCCCATCGATTCGGACATTCAGCAATGAGCAGCAGATTGCCCCAGCAGGACCCGCCAACGCCGGGCACCGCTCGATTGCCTGTTGTGGTGCCGGTGGCAGTCATCAGCTTCTTCTATGCCGCGGTCTTGGAGTATTCCCTGCCGCTCTACTTCAGCGCGCTTGGAGCTGCGGCGGCCGCGCGGGGCGACTCGTTTCCCTCCGACATCTGGTCGCAATTGGCCAAGTACCAGGTCACGCCCTGGATCGTGGGGCCGATCGCCGCGGGCCTTTTGGCTCGCCGGTACGGCGAACGCATTATTTGGAGCGGCGCGTTGCTGGGACAAACGCTGGTTCCGCTGGTGCTGGCGTTCGAGCCGTCGGCAGGGCTCATTCCCCTGGTGGCGTTGTGGCAGGGGATTACCGGGGCGCTGATGTGGATCGCTGGTATTTCACTGGTCCAGATGGTGCCCCTGGAAAAAAAAGGTCTGGCCAACGGGCTGATGATGACGGCCCTGGGCGTGGGGAGCGTCTTCGGACCGCTCGGCGGACGGGTCCTGTTGTACCGCAGCGAACTGTGGGCGCTGGCTCAGCAGGGGGCCTGGTCCACCATGGCTTCACGGATGTTCAACTTCGCCGCCATGGAGAGCACGCCACTCGTCGCCGATTTCC
>SXHT01000214.1 GCA_005773095.1 Planctomycetaceae bacterium | reverse complement strand
CAGTCCCGAAGGGACGGCCCTATGTCAGCCCAGGCCTTACCCTCCCCGGCCGCCTGCAAAAAATCGATTTGTAGTGGAAAAATTGGGGGTCGTTTCGTTGCGGCGTAAGCACTTACGTCGACAGTTGGGGAAGTTGGGCTACGCTCGCCACTCGTCAATCAATGAGGCCACCAACGCCGTCCAGCCCGTTTGATGCGAGGCGCCCAAGCCGGCGCCGTTGTCGCCGTGGAAGTACTCGTAGAACAGAAGACAGTCGCGCCAGTGCGGGTCTTCTTGGAATGGTCGCGCACCGCCGAAGATCGGCCGCTTTCCCGAGCTATCACGGGCAAAAATGCGAATCATTCGCTCGGCCAAATCGGCCGACATATGGTTCAGCGTCGTGCGCTCGGCGGTGCGCTGGCACTCGATTTCAAAATCACCTCCCAGCGCCTTGGCCAATTTGCGCAGGGACTCAATGATCAGGAAGCAAGTCGGGAACCAGATCGGTCCGCGCCAGTTCGAGTTGCCTCCTTTGATCTTGGAATCGGACTCGGCCGGCTCGTACCGAACCAGCGATCCGCCAAAATCAAACGGCTTGTGCAAGTGCGCTTTCGATAAGCTGCGAATGCCAAACTCGGAAAGAAACTCTTCCGTGTCCCACATTCGCCCCAGTAGGCGCGCCAGTTGACTGGGGTCACAGATCGTCAGCAGCAGCGTGCATCCGCCGTTGCGATCGAGTTTGTGAACCACATTCTTGGTGAGGTCCTCTCGATTGCGCAAAAACCAATCGAGACAGGCGCGGAATTCCTTGAACGGCTCGAGCCACTGCTCTTCCAGCCGCTCCACCGCGAACAGCGGAATCAGCCCCACCAGCGAGCGCACCCGAAACTTATGAAACCGGCCGTCCGGGTACCGCAGCACGTCGTAGAAGAAACCATCGGTTTCGTCCCACAACTGGTAGTTGCGGCCCCCCATGTGCTTCATCGCGGCGGCCACGTAGATGTAGTGCTGGAAAAACTTGGTGGCGAGGGCCTCGTAGGCGCGATTCTCCTTGGCCAATTCCAGCGCGATCCGCATCATGTTCAGGCAGTACATGCCCATCCAGCCCGACGCGTCCGATTGCTCCAGCACTTCGCCTTGCGTGCAGCGCACGCTGCGATCGACCACCGTTATGTTGTCCAGCCCCAGAAACCCCCCCTCGAAAATGTTGTTGCCCGCGCTGTCCACCCGATTGATCCACCAGGTGAAATTGATCAGCAGCTTGTGAAAACATTTTTCCAGAAACTCCCGGTCCGCCTTGCCCGTGCGAACGCGGGCCATATTGTACACGCGCCACACAGCCCAGGCGTGCACGGGGGGGTTGATGTCGGAAAACTCCCACTCGTACGCCGGAATCTGGCCATTGGGATGTTGGAACTGCTCGAACAACAGAAACCACAACTGCTCCTTCGCAAACCTGGGATCGACCAGCGTCATCGTAACGCAATGAAACGCCAGGTCCCAAGCGGCGAACCACGGATATTCCCATTTGTCGGGCATCGACAGAATCCGCATCGAACGCAAGTGCCGCCAGTGTGCATTGCGAAGTTTGCAGCGCTCGGGCGGAGGAGCGTTCGCCGCGTCATCGCCGTTAAGCCAGCGATCAACATGGAACAGATAGATCTGCTTGGACCACAACAAGCCGGCGAGCGCCTGCCGCTGGATGCGGCGTTCGTCTTCCGTGGCCGAGGCAGGATGAATGGCCTCGTAGAACTGATCGGCTTCCGCGCGGCGCTGTGTGACGATCGCATCCACGTCGCAAAGCGGATCGCCGAGTTCGCGATCAGAGAGCCGCAGACGCAGAACGACCGAACCACCCGCCGGCACGTCACACACGTACTGCACCGCCGCCTTGGTGCCGCACAGTCCCGGGTTGACGCTATCTTCGCCGCCGATAATGTGGCGATGAAATGCGTCCTTGGTGAAGAACGAATCCGACACTCCGAAGCCGCCCATTTCGATATCCGTCTCATTGTTGGTGAACATCGGTCGCCCGCCCGCCGCCGCATACAGCCAGCGGCGTCCAAGCGGATGCTCGCCAGATAGCTCGGGAAGCGGCGGCAGATCGGAGCCATCGGCCATGATTGCGATCGGCTGCTCCCGCCCCCCATCCGCGGGAAAAAGTTGAGATGAGGGCACCATCCCTATCCGCGGCTCGGCTCCACGCGGCGTCGTCCAGGCCCATGTGTTGCGAAACCACAAGTGCGGGATCACGTGCAACGTGGCGCGATCGGGTCCGCGATTGAATGCCTCGATGCGAATGCACAAGTCTTCTGGATCGGCCTTGACGTACTCGATGAAGATGTCGAAATAACGATTGTCGCCAAAGATGCCCGTGTCGAGCAGTTCGTACTCGAAGCCCTTTCCGCCGCGGCGTTGATTTTCCTCGACGAGCCGGTCGTACGGAAACGCGCGTTGCGGATATTTGTAGAGCATCCGCATGTACGAGTGCGTTGGCGTGCTGTCGAGGTAAAAATAATACTCCTTCACATCTTCGCCATGGTTCGCCTGTCTGGGCGTGACGCCGAAGAACCGCTCTTTAAGGATTGGGTCGGCGCCATTCCAGAACGCTGGAGCGAACACGAGCGTTTGATAACGATCGCACACGCCGCCGATACCATCTTCGCCCCAGCGATACGCCTTGCGGTGGGCATGCGCAAACGGCAGGTAATCCCAGGCTTCGCCATCCACGCTGTAGTCTTCACGCACCGTCGCCCAAGAACGATCACTGACGTACGGCCCCCAACGACGCCACCCATGAGCGTCATCGTAGACCTCCGCCAGTCGAAGATGTTCAGGAGTATTCACGGGGATCGGCATGTGTCTGGTAGGATGTCGGCAGCGACCCGGATTCCTTTGATACTAATACTGGGACTTGCACAAAACACAAGAAAGGGGGGGGCCGAGCGGACCCCCAGCAGAGCTGTTTTGCCACCGGCCGAAGCGGAACCGCTGACTGCTCCAGGAGTTCGGGCCTGTTGTGCGCGTCACCCTTCACGGGCGGGGGACTGGCTCATTTTTCCGGCGAATTCACAAGAGGCGCGTCGTCCTGTTGGACGGTCGCCCAACCTGGTTCCCGGGAAAATGTGCCTGTCCCCCTCGCTTGGCCCGCCATACTATCCGCGGATTGGCGATTCTTTTAAGCTGGCGATCATGGCGCATCGAATGCCGAAAAATGACGATCACGAAGCATTGACGCGCTCGGGTGAGACGCGCATGGCCGATGCGCTTACCGTGTTTTGGATGATCACCGTGATGCAGGTACTGCTGTGTGAACTAGTGACCGTGGCGTTCCGCTGGTACTTTCTCACGCATCCCGAGCAACAAACGATTGGGGCACTCGCGGACGTGCTCTATTTGTGCGCGGCGCTGGGCGGATGCATTTCGCTGCTGCTGTTGCCCGTGGTCTGGCGGATGCGGCGGGTAAAGCCGCCGATGGGGATCACGGTGTTTGCCGTCGTGGCCGCGGCGCTACCGATCTTGTTGCTGCTGGCGGGCGTGGGACTGGGACGATAGCGGCAACCGTTTTGGCGACAGCGGTGGAAATTCGTTCGCGGCCGGGGCAACCGGTACGACCGGCGGCACCTTGCATTCAGCAATCCGGAAAATTTTTCCACCTAGGGAGACGGTAGCGCGAAACGGGCGGAATTGCGTCTCGGAGAGAGGCTTTCAGGTAATGGCGATTCACTACGCCGCGTCGTTCTTATCGTGGCCGTGCGTGTGGCACGCCGCGGCTTGCGTTTCGCCCGGTTGCAAGATGCGCAGTCCTCCCAGCGGTTTCGGAACAGCACCGTGGGCCGGCGATTCGGCCGGCTTCAGCAGGGCTTCTTTCTGGGCCATCCAGGTGCGGCCGACGCCGAACGCTCGCAGCCAGGGCCAGGCCAGGTGGGCGTTCGTCTTCAGCCAGCGCCCGCGGAAGTAGTACTTGATGAAACACCTGGCGTGCAGATCTTGCACTTGCTTCGAGGTCAGGTGCTGGTACTTCAACACCGGCGTGTAGACGTTGTATTGAGTGAAGTCGAAATTGGCGATCTGGTCTTTCACGATGTTGAAGAACTCGGTGCCCGGATAGGGCGTGACCACATTGAAATTGGCCCAGGTGGGGTTGACCTGCTTGGCGTATTTGAGCACGTCGAGGATCGAACGCTCGGTGTCCTCCGGGAAGCCAATCATAAAGCCGGCGACCGTGCGGATGCCCATCGCCCGACAGAGCGCTACGAACTCTCGTTGGCGGTCGTCACGGACGGGCGCTCGTTTATATTGCTTCAGCGTGTCTTCCGACGGCGTTTCGATGCCCACGGTGATGCTCACCAGGCCCACGTCGTGAAGCATCTTAAGCGTTTCGGGCCGCAGCAGATCGATGCGGCTCTCGATGCTGAATTGGATCTTGTGCGGCAGCTTGCCGATGAGCTCGGCCATCTTGATGACGCGCTTGCGGTCGAGTCCAAAAAGCGGATCGCGGAATTTGAACGATTGAAAACCGTAGTTGCGGATGCCGAGGCGAATCTCCTCGACGACGCTTTCCGGCTCGCGGAAGCGGGTGGTGTTCTCGACAATAATGTAGGGGCAGTAGTTGCACTTGAAGGTGCAGCCACGGCTCTGCTGCACCAGGCCCGTGGGAAACTTCCAGAAATCGTAGCCAATGCGGAAGCGGTGTGGCTCAAAGGAAGACCAGTCGGGAAAGGGGAGCTTGTCTAAGTCGTCCACGCGGCCGACATCGACGATTCGTTCTTGGGCGCTGTGCACGTCGTCGAACTTCCAGAGCAGTTGTTCCGGTTCGCCTTTGATGAGCGTTACATGCAGGCCGTCGAATGCTTCGGGAATTGCGTAGGCGACCAGACCGGTGACCCAGATTTTGCAGCCGGGGTTTTCGTTGAGGGCGCGGCGCATGGCGCAACGTTCAAGATGCAGTGTGATCAGCGAAGGATTGAAGACGTAAATATCGCCGCCGCGGGGCACGCGGTCTTCGCTGTATTCCACTGTGTGGCCAAGTTTCTTGAAGATGGCCGACATGTAGGCGAAGTTAAGCGCCGTGGGCCGACGATCTCGTTTATAGCCCCAGCGGATAATTCTACCCGCGATACCCCCGCGCCCCTGATACTGGCCGACGCCAAAGCCGCCGGCGAAATCCTTGGCGGCGTCGAGCTGGCGCGTGTCCCAAAGCACGATATGCATGTTAGGCTCCCGATCGTAGGACGGATTTTCAATCCGTCCCGTTGAGTTGAATAAGTGGTTTTGGTTTTCGCGCGGCACGGATTGAACATCCGTCCTACGCTGGTGCCGTCAGCCCGCTTTGCGCAGCGGAGCTGCTGGGGGTGTTTTCAACAAACTTTCCGCGACATCGGTCCGGCGAAGGATGCGAATCCTTCCGCCACGCTCTATCGCGTAGGTAATCGAGCGCCAAGTAATGCCGTTGCCGCAGAGTGATCCGACGAGGCCAATCCAGTTGACGAGGCCGGCCAGAGGGCTGAACCAAATGTCGAACCGTTCCGCAGCCGCCAGCGATCGCGGAGCGTTGGGGAGGAAGTAACTTGCGGCGTCTTGCCTGAGCGCCGCGCGCACCTGGTAAGTTGCGTACATCAGGGCGCTGATCAGTGCGGGAATCAGAAACCAGTCGGCGCGCAGTACGACTGCCACCACGGTTGCCAGCAGACCGCCCCAAAACGCAAGTTGCGACAGCGTGCAAAAGACCAGGGCCAATCGCCACCAGTCGGGCGTGTAAAACCGTGCGACTGTATACTGCCGGCGAACAAATTCGACCATCTGCCGCCACGACACGTCGATTGGTGAGACCGTCATGCAGGCGGGCTCAAACTCAGTCTTCTTGCCGTTGCGGGCGAGCTGGCGCGCGGCAACCAGGTCGTCACTGAGCGTGCCCTGCCAGTGGCCGCGCAGATCGATCGATTCGAACACGTCGCGCCGTATGGCCCACGCACCGCCCCAGACCATGTGATGCCGGCCGGGACCGACGAGCGCCGCGACCGATGCGTTCAGACTGTGCAAAAGCAGGTTAGGCAACGTGTTCTTCAGCGGCACGAACCAGCGGTAGCCTGTTGCCGCGGCGGCGCTGGGGTGATTCAGGTGCTGCACGAGCGTCAACAGCCAATCGCGGCGCGGTCGAGCATCGGAGTCGACAAACGCCAGGACCTCGGCATCTTCAAGCTCGGCAGTGGCCGCCAAAAGGTTGTGTACTTTCTGACCGCAGGTGACGGCCAAACCCGCGACCGTTAGCCGCGAGCGAACGTAGCGATACTCGGCCATCAACTCGCGGATCGGGCCGCACGCCGGATCGTCGGCGCGTTCCACGACCAGCACCAGGCGGTAGTCGCCATGATCTTGCTCGAACAGCGGCCGGAGATTTTCCTTCAGCCCGGCTTCCAACCCCTTGCAAGGCGCGAAAAGAGCGACGCGCTGCGTCGGCGCTTGCTGCTTGGGATGGGCGATGCGGCTGCGCACGAATCGGCGGAACTCCCAAGTTTGCAGCGTGAGCAACAGCGCAGGCACGATCGCCGTCACACCAAGAATCAAGCTTGCGATCACGGGCCAATCCATGGCGTAGGTGAGACTTTCGAGCGCGACGTTGTTGTCAGGTAGGACGGATTTCCATTCCGTCCCCACCGTCAGGGTGGAAAACGCCTTTCAGCCTGACGCCGTCGTTATTCGGACGGATGGAAAATCCGACCCACGGGGGCGGAAAATCGGCGACGGGAGAATATCAGTCGTGGCTCAGAGAAGCAACCGTGAATTGCACCAGCTAGCGGCCTCCCGATTGACGCCGAGTGATTGGCGCGTACATTGCACGGCGTGCTAGCACGTTTCGACCATCAGGAGTTTGCTGCTCGATCCGTAAGCAGGCAGTTGGCATTCACCGGTAACCGTTCATGGGCCAAGAGAGGGGGGATAGGCACGTCTTCCCCGGGAGCAACCGTTCGTGGGCAAAGCGAGGGGGACAGGCACATTTTCCCGAAGACCACGTTGGACGACCTCCTGACGGAACGATGCACCTCTCGCAATTTCGTCGGGAAAACAAGCCAGTCCCCGGCCCGGGAACGGTTGGCATTCGCCGGGAGACGACTCTGGAAGACCATCTCTCAATTCGGCAGTTAGCGGGTTAGCGCCGCACGGGACGGACTGAAAATCCGTCCTACGTGCCGACTACCCGATCGTCGCGCCATCATGGCAATGCCGCTTTTGCCCTGACTCCCGGTCGAGTATACTCACTGGGGGACCGTTATTATGGGGGGCTGCGGCAAGATGAGCACCATTGGCGGCACGACGTTGCTGCTGATGCTTGTGGTCTCGGTCGAAACGGTCTGCGCGGACAATACTACAGCAGCCGCTGACGCAGATTTTGAGCGAACGGTTGCCCCGATCCTCACCAGGCGGTGTCTCGGATGCCATAACACCGCGGAGGCCGTTGGCGAACTGGATTTGAGCTGCGCGGATCGGGCCATGGCGGGGGGCGCCAACGGCCCGGTGATCGTGCCAGGCGACCCGGATGCCAGCTACCTGATCGAGCGGATCGCCGCCGGCGAAATGCCACCCGAAAACAACGGCAAGAAGCAGCCATTGCCGGAGGCCGAAGTGCAGATGCTGCGTGACTGGGTGAGAGCCGGCGCGCCGTGGCCATCGGCAAGAGTTCTCGATCGGTTCGAGCGTACCACGGATGTTCGTGCCGGCCGCGATTGGTGGTCGCTGCAGCCGATCAGACGGCCGGCAGTCCCTGCGGACAGTGCAAATTTTCAATCGCAGAATCCGATCGATTCGTTTATCTCCGCCCGGCTTGCAGAGCAGGGAATGACGGCGGCTCCACCGACCGACAAGCGGACGCTTCTGCGGCGAGTTACTTGCGATCTCGTCGGCCTGCAGCCAACGCCCGAAGACGTCGATGCATTTTTGCACGACGAGTCGCCCGATGCGTATGAACAATTCGTCGATCGGCTGTTTGCATCGCCGCACTTCGGCGAGCGGTGGGCGCGGCACTGGATGGATGTCGTTCGCTTTGCCGAGACCAATGGCTACGAGCGCGACGCCGAGAAGCCGAATGCCTGGAAGTATCGCGACTGGATCGTGGATGCCTTCAATAGCGACAAACCGTTCGATCGCTTTGTGATGGAGCAATTGGCCGGCGACGAATTGCCGGATCGCGATGAATCAACCGTCATCGCCACCGGTTTCAATCGCTTGGGCACGTGGGATGACGAGCCGAATGACGCTCAAGCGTATCAGTACGAGCGTCTGGAAGACATGGTCCATGCCACTTCGACGGCATTCCTCGGATTGACCGTGAAATGCGCGCGCTGCCACGATCACAAGTTTGATCCCATTTTGCAAACCGACTATTTCCGCATGGCGGCGGCGTACTGGCCGGGGCCAATTTACGGCGGAATTCTGGGCGGACCGACCCAAGACCAGCTCGGGTACGACGTGTTGGGCTGGACGGACCTGACGCGCGATCCGGGGCCGATTCACCTGCTGCAAAAAGGGGACCTGCATCGCCCCGGTCCCGAAGTGCCGCCGGGGACGCTCAGTTGCCTGCCGGCGCTCCATCAGGAGTTCGCTCCGCCCCCCGCCGACTCGAAGACCACGCAGCGCCGGCTGCAAATGGCCCAGTGGATCGTGGATCCACGAAACCCGCTGACGGCGAGGGTCATCGTCAATCGCCTCTGGCAGCATCACTTGGGGGAAGGGTTGGTGCGCACGCCGGACAACTTCGGTTTCAACGGCCAGAAACCGACGCATCCCGAACTGCTCGATTGGCTCTCAAGCGAGCTGGTCGAGGGAGGCTGGCGACTGAAGCGGCTGCACAAGCGGATCGTGATGAGCGCGACGTATCGGCAGAGCTCGCTTCATCCGCTCGCGGCCAAGTATGCGGAAAAAGATTCGGCCAACCTGTTTTGGTGGCGGGCGAATCGCCGGCGCCTCGACGCCGAGTCGTTGCGCGATGCAATTCTGCAGACCAGCGGGCAGCTCGACCTGCGGCAAGGCGGCCCAAGTTTCTATCCCCCGATCAGCGCCGAGGCTCTCGAAGGATTGTCGATGAAATCGGGCGGCTACAAGCAATCGCCGCCCGAGGAGACGCGCCGCCGCAGCATTTACATGTTTACCAAGCGAGCGCTCATTGCGCCGCTGATGACGGCCTTCGACGCTTGTGACACCACGCTGCCCAATGGACGCCGAGACGTGACGACCGTCGCACCGCAAGCGCTTGCGCTCCTGAACAACGAATGGGTTCATGCACAGAGCCAGCACTTTGCCAGGCGCGTGGTCGCGGCCGCTTCGGAACCGGCGGGGCGAGTCATTTCCGCGTGGCGATTGGCCTTGGGCCGATTGCCATCGGACGACGAACGCACGATGGCAGTTGCGTTCGTCGATCGCCAACGCCAGCGAAGCACAAGCAACGATGCGGAGTCGCTGGCCTGGGCATCGCTGTGCCATGTGCTGCTGAATACGAACGAGTTTATCTACCTGGACTGATTTAGTTGACAATCTGATGACCACGACGAACCAATTCTTCCCGTGCGGCAACATTCGGCGCGAGTTCATCTGGCAGATGGGAGGGGGCTTTGCGGGGCTGGCGCTGGCCAGCTTGCTCGAGAACGAGGGGTTTTTTACCCAGCCAGGACACGCAAAAACACTCGACGCCGCCAATCCGCTCGCTCCCCGCCCGACACACTTTCCCTCGAAGGTGAAAAGCTGCATCTTCTTGCTCATGAACGGCGGCCCGAGCCAGGTCGATACCTTCGATCCCAAGCCGGAGCTGGAAAAGTACGCCGGCCAGCCGCTGCCACAAGACAAGCAATACATCAACTCCGGCGGGCGAGCCGTCGGCTTTCTCACCCCCGCGGCCCGAAAGTTCAAACCAGGCGGTCAGAGCGGATTGCCGATCAGCGATTTCTTTCCGCATACCCGCAAGCACGCCGACAAGCTGGCGATCATTCGCTCGTGCTTCACCGACACGCACGCGCATGGCTCGGCGCTGGTGCAAATGAACACGGGCAAGCCGATCATCGGTCGGCCGTCGCTCGGTAGCTGGACCGTCTACGGCTTGGGAAGCGAAAACCAGGACTTGCCCGGCTATGTGGTGATGCTCGACAAGCGCGGCGGCCCGATCGGTGGGCAGCCGAACTGGTCGAGCGGGTTCATGCCGGCGACCTATCAAGGGACACTCTTCCGACCTGTGGGCAATCCGATTCTCGACCTGCGCGGACCGGAGCATCTCGGCCGTGAGGCGCAGCGCCAACAGCTCGATTTGCTTGCGCAGCTCAATGAAAAACATCTGGCCGAACGGCCGGGAGGGGCGGAACTGGCGGCGCGCGCGGCAAGTTATGAGCTGGCGTTTCGCATGCAGGCGGAAGCGCCGCAGACCGTGGATCTGACGCGCGAGACCGCGGCCACGCTGGAAGCGTACGGAGTGAATCAAGAACCTACCGCCGAGTTCGGCCGTAACTGCCTGATCGCGCGGCGGCTGGTGGAGCGTGGCGTGCGCTTCGTGCAGCTTTACTCGGGGGGCGGCCACCTCGAAGACACGTGGGACGCGCACGAAAGCGTCGTGAAAAACCACGGTAAGCACGCGTTGGAAACCGATCAACCCATTGCCGCGCTACTGGCGGACCTGGAACAGCGCGGCCTGCTGGAAAGCACGATTGTGGTCTGGGGGGGCGAATTTGGCCGGATGCCGTTTAGCGAAGGCGCCGGCAAGCCTGGCCGTAATCACAACCCGTACGGCTTCTCCATGTGGATGGCGGGCGGCGGAGTGAAGGGGGGCATGGCCTGCGGCGCAACCGACGCGTTTGGTTTTGCCGCCGTTGAAAAACGCACCCATGTGCACGACCTCCACGCCACGATCTTGCACTTGATGGGCATCGACCACACGCGCCTGACGTACTTCCACCAAGGCCGCGACGAACGCCTGACCGATGTGTACGGTAATGTCCTGAAGGAGATTCTGGCGTAGAGCACAATCCCCGTAACTCGAAATTCCAAGTCCGACACTAATTCAAAGCACGAATGACCTGGTTTTCGTCATTCGAATTGCGTGCTTCTTTCGGATTTCGATATTCGAATTTCGAAATTGGCCGGGTTCTTACTTGCGATGGCGGATCCGCGAGCGCATACGTCGCTTCTTGCGACCCAACTTCCGTCGTCCTTTTCCAGATTTCTTGACTCCCACGCTTTACGCCTCCGTCGATGGCTGGTCGTGCCCTCAAGACATCCCGCGCCGCAGCGGGCAAGTTGCGTGATTTAACCAAAATCGCGGCTGGCCGGCAAGAGTGCGATTGTGGCGCTGCCCGGCGGACACCGTTAAGCAGTGGCACGGGAGCCGGCCATTTTGTGACAGACTTCCAGGATTCGCTGTACCGACTCATCAATTTCCGCTTCGGTGGTCGTTGCCCCCAGGCTGAACCGCAGTGAGCTATGGACGACTTCCGGCGGCAATCCCATGGCGCGCAACACGGGCGATGATTCGCTCGATCCGCTCGCACACGCACTGCCCGTCGAACAGCACACGCCGGCCAAATCCAGCGCCAGAAATAGCTGCTGCCGGTCGAGGCCGACAAACGCCAGATTGGATGTGCCAGGCAACCGTTGAGCATTCCGGCCGTTGACGACGAGTCGCGGATAGCCTGCCAGAATCGCCGCTTCCAGTTGGTCACGAAGCCGACGCATCCCTTCGGCACGGGTTGCAGCATGACGCTCCCATTCCCCCAACGCCGCCTGTATGCCGACCGCCATGGCGACGGATTCCGTGCCGGGACGCAATCCTGTCTGTTGAAAACCACCGAGCAATTGCGGCTCAATCTGCACATCATGCCGCACGAGTAGCGCTCCGATGCCAACGGGCCCATGAAACTTGTGCGCCGCAACGGTCATCGCATGAACGGCAAGATTGCGAAAATCAAGCGGCAGCTTTCCGGCGACCTGCGCGGCATCGGTGTGCATGGCAATCCTGGCGTCGCGGCACAAGACCGCCATCTCGCGCACCGGTTGCAACACGCCCGTCTCGTTATTGCCCAGCATCACGCTGACGAACCGCGTGCGTTCATTCAACAACTCACGGAAGTGGTCGACGTTGACAATTCCATCGCGGTTCACGCGCAACCGATGCACCCGCCACCCGCGTCGCTCGAGTTGACCCGCCGGCTGCGCCACGCTCGGATGCTCAATCGAGGAAATAACGGCTTCGTGCGGTGGGGCCCGGGTTGTTTCCGCGGCGCTGGCGAATCCGCACACCGCGAGGTTATTCGCCTCGGTGCCGCCGCTGGTAAAAATCAGGTGGTCGGGAGTTCGCTGGCTGCCAAGATTGGCCCCCAACATGCGGGCCACGTCCTCACGCGCTTGCTCGAGTCGCTGCCGCGCGCGTCGACCCGCGTGATGCAGACTCGCCGGATTTGCCAGTCCCGTGGAATAGCACTCGGCCATCGCCGCAGCCACCTCGGGCAACATCGGCGTGGTCGCGTTATGGTCGAGATACAGGGACGACATTGTTTTGGCCAATCGCACCTCGACGCCCCCGCAAGGAATCCGCGCTATCGAGGCAGCTCCTTGATGTAGATATTCTTGAAGTACAAGGAATTGCCGTGGTTCTGCAGTTCGATCTGTCCCGTGGGGTAAATCGGCTTGTCACGTTCCCAGTAGTTTTCGAGTACGACGTTGTCCACAACCAGAATGTCGTTGAGTTTTATCGTGACTTTATCGCCAACCATCTTGATGAAAAACGTGTTCCATTCGCCGACGGGTTTATCGGCCTTCACCAGAGGATTCTTCGGATGCTTTTCGTTGTTGTACAGCCCGCCCGAGCCGACCTGGGTGCCCGCGGCGGTACGCTCGGCATCCCAGATTTGCACTTGCGGAGTTCCGCGTAGATAAATGCCGCTGTCACCCTCTTTGAGAATCTTCCAGTCGACGAACAATTCAAAGTCGCCGTAATCCTTAGCGGTGCATAGACTTTGGCCCTTGCCGTCAAACACCAGAACCCCGTCTTCCGCCTTCCAATGTTCGCGCATTACCTGGTTCGCTTCCACTTGTGCTTTGGCGAGCTGGTCAGGCGTCATCTTGGCACGTGCGGGCGGATCAGCGACCAGTCCTTTCCAGCCAGAGAGATCCTTGCCGTTGAACAGCGCGGTATAACCGTCGGGTGGCGTGTTGTCCGCCGCTGCGGAAAACGACGTCACCAGGGCGACAACCATGGGTACGAATGTGAAACGTTTCATTGCTGGGTCCCCTTTGTTGGAGTGCGTGAAAATAGCATAACAATTCTTAAATCCGCCTGGCGGCGACCTGCGGCGGCTCGGTGAAATCCTTGGCCATGGCGTCGATTTGCTCTGGGGTCATCTCGCCAGGTTGCAGCCAAATACGGTAGGCCAGCTTAAGTGGCTTGTCGGCTGTGATCGTCAATGGAAAACGGGCCGGCCCGGCGGCAAGTGCGGGCGGCACAAAAACTACGATAGCCAGTATGGCCCCACAGGCGCGGTGGGAAATGGGTCGCATGGCGGCATCTTGGGCAGGCGGGACGTTCCGTTTGAAACCGTAGGTTACACGCTGGACCGCACCGCCTCAAGCGACTCCCAACAGGACAGGGCCAATTGATTATCCACCGCAGGGCCGGCGATCTTTCGTAGGGCCGGCTGTGCCGGCCGGAGTCGTAGGGCCGGCTGTGCCGGCCGGAGTTTGCGTGATTTAGCCCTGCGCCAGGCCAGGCCGGCCCCCTGCCCTGTCGAGCGTTCAACACGGATGGGCTGCGAGACGGGATCCAGGACTACCGGCCCGATTCGGGGGGGCAATCATCCCCTTCGCAGCCTGGCAAAGAGTTGGCGATATTCTTGCTTCCGCACGAGAGGCGGTGGCGCCGCCTGGGTGGCAGCGAGGAAGTCCTCTTCGATGACAATCAGGTCGGCGTCTTCGTCATCGACATGCAGCTCGCAACCGCCGGACTCCAGCGTGGTTGTTCCCGATGTTGGTTCCGCGGAGGCGTCCATCCGTTCCAATGGAACCACGGGTTCAGCCGCCTGCTGCGCATGAGGCGCCAGCAGCTCTCCCAGTTCGCGGCCTTCACGGCTGGCGACCAGGGGTCGGCGGTCGAACACGTCGGACTCCAGCGATGCATAGCGATCGAGGACGACTTCTTCTTCGACGAACTGATCGCCAAACGGATTATTTCCCCCTTGGAAAATCAGTTCGACTTCCGGACGAATGGCGCCGGCCGGCCGAAAGTCTTCTTCCAGCTCATTCAAATGGGATTCGAGCTGGTCGATCTGTTGCTCGGGACCTGCAACCGGCTGGCCAAACTCCATTAGCGATGACTCCCGGGCCGATTCATGGGTCGTCACAGCGGGAAATGGAATCGCCGCGGGACGATCATCTTCAGCATCGTCCAGACCTCCAAACTCAATCACGCGCATTCCCGTGGGCGCGGCTGTCGCCTTGGCGGTCCAAGGCGCCGGAAGCTGTTGCAGATCGGCCCATGCTTCTTCGATTGCCGCGGCCGAGAGCGTGTGATGCCCACCTAAGCTGGAGAGCAGCAGGGCGTGGTCGCACACCTGATTGATCAGGCGTGGAATTCCCTCCGTCGCCCGGTGGACGGCCGCGAACGTGTCGTCGGCCATGATCCGCGACGGGTCGCCCCCCACGGCCTCGATCTGAGACCGCACGTAGCCGGCGGTTTCCTCGCATGAAAACGACTCCAGGTAACAGCGCACCGCAAGCCGCTGTGAAAATGAATCGAGCCTGGGGCTGGCAAAACGTTCTTCCAGTTTGGGATTGCCCGCCAGGACTACACGAACCCGCGGTTGGCCATCATGCACGAGATTGGTAATCATCCTTACTTCTTCGATCAGACGCCATGACATGTTGTGCGCTTCGTCCAGCAGCAGCAGCAAACCCGAGTTTGGGAGTTGCGAGGGGGACAGATGATCCAGCAGAGATAGACGCAGCTCGCTTTCATCCATCTGGCGATACGGAAGGTTCAAGTTAAAGAGAATCGATTGGAACAGGGCGCGGACCGAGTTGAGCCGGCCACTGGCAAGCAGTACGGTCTGAAAGCGGTCGCGGAACTCGTCCGCGAGCAACTGCAAGAGCAACGTCTTGCCCGTGCCCGACGGACCAACGATCAGGCCGGCGCCGTCGGCCCGGCCAATCGCTCGATGCAGCGATTGCCGAGCATGTTCGATATTTGCCGCGGGGAAGTACCGGCTTGGCAGCGGGGCGGCTGAAAAAGGGCGTTCTTTGAGCTTGTAGAAAGTTTCGTACATGACCCGGAAGTCCGTTCGCTCGGTAATCGCCTGCGAGGGCTGCAGTTGTAGCAGGCACACTCCGTGTGCCGTCGCCGCCGACACTCCCTGTGCCGTCGCCGCCGACGAGATGTCTCGTCCTCTCGCGCTTCCGTTACGGCACACGGAGTGTGCCTACTACTTTGCAAGCGCACCGCGTGCGCATTGGGCCCCGTATCTATCGTTCGGCAATCCTTGGCACGCGGCTGAACGAGAATCTCTCGTCGCGGTGGCCTTGGCCGGTTGCTATCACGCACCAGGTGTCCCCCTCGCTTTGGCCGCGGCGTCGGAAGAAACGCGCATCCGAGCGCGTCCTGCTACCGTAGAATATCTCCTGTTCGACATCGTCGAACAGGATGACGAGGCTTGAGTCGGCGAGCCGGGGGCAGCCATAATCGTTAGACTTGCGCGGAGCCCGGCGCTCGAGTTCGGCGCGCTGGAGTTCCACCTTTTTGGCGGCGCGTGAACGGCGCATGGGGGCGGAGCTCCAATGCAATGACTTCCGGCTCCCGGCACGAGGGTGACCAATGTTTCGAATCAAGATTTGTGGTCTCACGAACGCTGAGGATGCTCGCGCTGCGGCTGAGGCCGGAGCGGATGCGATCGGGCTGAACTTTTACGAGAAGAGCGCGCGGTGCGTGTCGCCCGACCGGGCCAGGCAGATTGCAGACACGCTTCCCGAGGGCGTGCAAAGGATCGGTGTTTTCGTCAATGCCACGCTGGCCGATATTCGCGATCGTTACGCGGAGCTGTCGCTTGATTTCGTCCAGCTTCATGGTGACGAGGCGCCGGAATTCCTCGCCGAATTGAGATTGCCCGTGATTCGAGCATTTCGGCCATTCGCCGATTTGACTGCCGTCAGCCAATACCTGACGCACTGCGATCGATTGAAATGCCGGCCCGTGATGGTGTTGCTTGATGCCTTTCGCCAAGGCCAATTCGGAGGCACCGGTGTTACGGCCAATTGGGGCGCGATTCGAGACGGTCGTTCGCTTTTGGGCAGGCTGCCGTTGGTGCTTGCGGGAGGTCTTCGGGCGGAAAATGTCGGTCAGGCAATCGCCGTGGTCGAACCGGATGCCGTGGACACGGCCAGCGGCGTCGAAACGGCGCCGGGTCGTCCATCGGCCGAACTCGTTCGCGCATTCGTGGCCAATGCGCAACGTGCGTTTGAACTGCGGGAGCGGAGTCGCTAATCTGGAGGGGGGATTCGTTCCCACGCCATGCCAGCAGCATCCCCTGCACCACACACCCCCCTAATGGGTTGTTATATCCAACCGTACCTTCGAGGAGATTCCCGTGATTGAAGTTGCCAAGCGTCTGCCATGCAAAGTTGCCGATCTGTCGCTGGCCGACTGGGGCCGTAGGGAAATCATGCTGGCCGAGAACGAAATGCCAGGCCTGATGGCGCTGCGGAAGAAGTACGGCCTGTCGAAGCCGCTGGAGGGCGCGCGGATCGCCGGCTGCCTTCTCATGTCGATCCAGACGGCAGTGCTCATCGAAACCTTGAAGCAACTGGGCGCCGAAGTCACATGGAGTAGCTGCAACATCTTCAGCACGCAAGACCATGCCGCCGCGGCCATCGCCAAGGCCGGTTTCCCAGTCTATGCCTGGAAGGGCATGAACGCCCAGGAGTTTGATTGGTGCATCGAGCAGACTCT
>SXHT01000213.1 GCA_005773095.1 Planctomycetaceae bacterium | reverse complement strand
TGCATCGTGCGCATACTCTCTCCCGCGTGTGCGCGCCCGTGCGCCCGCGTTGAATTGCAATGGGAACTGTCGCGACAGTCTGCGACAGTAGCCCTCCGCTAAAACATGTCGCGATCAAGAACCACCTCCCCTCAGAGCGATCCCTTCGTAGAACGGTCGCATCCCGCTACCTCGGCGACGGGTGATGCCGGAAACCGCCGCAGCCAGATCCCGTCCGAACGTTTGTCTCGTCGTTACCGACTGCCGTCCCTCGCCGTCACACCACTGCCGCCAAGCGTCGTAGAGCAAATCGACCGGAGTACGCTGTCCCGGACCAACCACACATTCCTCCCGGACAAACGCCGCAACCGGCGATGACAGATCCTCGATCTCATCGACGACGTCCCGCACGCTGGCGGGGATGACAAAATGCCCGCGCTCATGCAGACGCTGCCAGCCCTCAACGGCCCAGTTCAAGATTCCGGGTAGCTCGCTGAGCAATCGCTCGGTCAGTCCGGTGTCCTCCTTGCCGTAGAAGCTTTCCGTAAGTCGCAAGATGACGAACCGACCGGCAAGGGCGCCGCTGGAATCGGTGAGTCGCGGGAATTCGTTCGTTAGGAACATGAATCGCGTGGGCAGTTTGATCGTCACGCTGGTGAGATTTTTGCGGTCGATCGTTAACATGTCTTCGCCGCTAATACAGAGCAGGCGTTCGACGACGGTGGCAATGTTCTCGCCGTGGAAGCGGGCATCGCTCACGATGGCCAGGCTCTTGCCAATGAGCGGCTGCAAACCAAATGGTCCAGCCAGGCTCGAAGTCGTCGGGCCACTGACGTTGCCGGCGCCGATGAGTTTGGCGAGCACGCGGGCCAGGGTTCCCTTGCCGCTCCGCTTGGGGCCGACGATCAGTAACATCTTTTGCTGCGACGTATCGCCGGTGAGGCAATATCCGAACCACTCTTGTAAGAGATCGAGCGATTCGATGTCACCGTCGAACAATTGGTGTAAGAACCCGTACCAAGCCAGCGGCGCGGCGGCCTGCGGATCGGGATCGAAGTCGAGAGCGCACGTCGTAAAGAAGCGTGGCGTAGGAGGCAGACGCCGCAGGGTCGGCAAGTGAAGCAGTGTTGATCGGCAAGCCACGATTTCATTAGGCGGTGGCAACCCCGCATCATCACCCAACCATGAGGGGCAGGGAGTTGTCGCCGGCAAGTGGACGAACGCCTTGATCGACTCCAGGGCTGCCTTTACCGTGGCGGGATTCGACTGAAAATCCGTAAGCTCCAGTTCCCCTGTGCGGCGATTGACGACATAACGGAGAGCGTCATGCAGCCAGGCCTGTAGCCGCTGTTTGACGGCGTTATCTTCCTGTTCGCAGTAACGATTCTCGCGCCATTCGCTGAGCAGGCCGGCGTGGCAATTGAGCGTGCGACCATCCGGGTGTTGATGAAAGTCCCGCACAAAAGCTGTTGCGGTCGGCAGTGTGCGCGTGGGGGAGAGGACTAATTTGCCGGACTTTGGTTCACGGTTTCCCAGAGGAATGCCCCCTTCGGAGGCACTTTGAAGGGCCTGCCCACGTTGACATTGCCGCTCGGCATCGCGCAGTCGAAGTTGGATTTCTTCATCCGTCCAGGCCCGCGGAAATGGTCTGTGGCGAGCATATTCGCGGAGGACTTGCATCGCCGTCATCGGATCAAGGTCGTGTTCGACGATGCGGCACGCGGCCGTAAACAGCCGGTGCGAGCCGTCACGCTGGTCGGAGATGTGGACGCGCCGCAGCGCGGCCAGACAGCATGCGGCGCGTTCTTCCATCGCAACGGACTGTGGCGTCTCGGAATCGGCCACTGCCGACTGTATCGCGGGAGGATTCTTGATTGGTTTTGCCGCGGGTTTCTCGCCGAGCTCGATCAGCACCGCATCGGCCAGTCGCTTGGTGCTTGCCAGCAGGTCTTCAGGATCGACCGGTGCCGGTTCCTGGTCCTCCTGTTCCCAGCAGATGGCCTCGCCCGATTCATGCGTACTGGGCGGAAAGACGGTTTGCATCCCGGTCGACCGTAGTTCCACGAGCATGCCTGCGGACTTGCTCCGGAACTTCTTGGTCGCCGCGGGTGCTGTCACGCGATAGAGCCAGTGGGAACGCGGTTTCCCCGCACGACCAAAAATGGCCGGCGTCGGCGGCAGGAATTCAGGAGCCAGTTCCACAGCCCGCGGATGATCAAGGTCCACATCAATCAGCCAGCCGGAAGGTTCCCCCAACAGCACCCCAATGTTCTGCGGTCGATCAGGAAAGTGCTGCGCGAGCGATTCCGTCGACAGCCGAAATCGCTCCCAGCCCTTGAAGCCGGGATTCTTACTGCGGTGCGGAATCGGGAGCACCGCCCAGCCACGCCGCAAATAACGTTCGGCAGCTTGTCGCGATTTACCGTTCTCCCCTGCGTCAGCGATTTCAGGCGTCATGGAATTTGACCTCCATGTCGTCGAGGCTCACAGGGTTGGTTGAGCGCTCCCGGTCGATCCTCGCCAGTTCCGACGCGATTCGCGCCAGGTCGGCGTCACGAAAGACACGGGCATGGCCGGCCCAACCAACGGGCCGTATCTTTCGCGTTCGAATCACGTACTCCACTCGATGCAATTCCCGGCCGAGACGCCTGGCGATTTCCCCCACGGTTAAAAGTGCTTCTGGCTCAGTCATCAGCATTTCCCCTTTCCTTACGCCGCCGCCGAATGTTCCGCATCCGCCACGCTGGCCACTATTTGTTGAAGAGGGGAATTCCGTGACCTTGGCCGGGGAACTGCGTGACCTTTTTCAGGGAACAAGCATGAACACCGGGAATATCAGCTGGGAACACGCTTCGTTAAAATGAGTGTTTATGAAGACTTCTTCGTGAATCAAACCATCAACGCCATGAACGACAACGAACAAACCAGCGGAATTCGAGCCGGGAAAGCGCTCCTGGTCCACAACGCCAACGATCCACTGGTTCAGCAGTCGCTGGCAAAGGCCAAGGTGCGACTGCGCGCGTTCGCCGAGGGTATTCAGTTGCTGGGGCTCATGGATCGTCAGTTCGTGGAGACGATGGGGAAGCACTTTGC